>JBGTGJ010000015.1:0-29584 GCA_041746775.1 bacterium | reverse complement strand
GCCGGAACGCCATCTGACCGGCTTCGCCATCGGGGCGGCGACCTTCATCCCGGCCGGCCTGCTGCTGACCCTCATGCGGCGGCTGATGCGCTCGCTGGAGCTCCAGCCGATGGACTGGGCCCAGCCCCGGTTCCGCGGCCTCGGCCCGGTCGCGGAGGTCATCCAGGCCATGGGCTACGGCGCCCTGATCATCGTCCTGTGCCAGCTCCCGGCCGTGCGCCGGTCGCTTTCCGGCCTTGGCGTGCTCGGCCCGATGGCCCTGACCAACTATCTGGTCCAGAGCCTGGTCTTCTTCGTCATCCTCTACGGCTTCGGCCTCGGCCTGCTGCCGTGGATGGGCCCGACCTTCAGCCTCCTGCTGACGGTCGTCGTGGTCGGCCTGCAGATCGTCTTCAGCCGCTGGTGGCTGGCGCGGCATGCCTATGGTCCGGCGGAATGGGCGTGGCGTTGGGCGACCTATGGCGTGAAACCGGCGTTGAAACGGGGATAGGCTGCCGACCTTCACCGGTCGTTACCACGATCTCCAAGCCGTTTAGGCGCGGTTCTTGGCCCTTCTTGCGCCGTTCCGCGCCGGTCGCCGAGCCTGCGCATACTGCTGCGCTCAACCTAGAGATAATACCCTTGAATATCTTTGGTTGACAAAAGTTGTGGTCACGCGCCTCCTGCCGTTTTCAACCATGGAGGGCACTATGACCGATTTCAGCAGTTTCAAGTTGTTTATGGATCCAAAGTGAACAAGTACCGGCGGACCAAGTGAGCGGATCGATGCTGAAGTGGATAAGAAATCTCCCCATGATCTCTGAAAATCGAGAGGCGCGTTTCACTTGCTTGATATAATCGACATCCTCTTTCCCCAGTGTTGGAGTGACATTCTCACGAATGGAATCAATTTCATCTGCGAAGGCTTTAAATTTTTCAGGAGTCCACTCTTCTTCTTTTACATTGGCAAGAATGGCTCGCTGTTTTGCCTGGACCCGTCGTTTTCTTAAATGCTTGGTTGCAACCGCTTTCATGGAAGCCCTTTTTTTAGTGATGAATAAAACTGTGCTGAATTTTCGTCTTTTAAGTTACATGAGAATGAAAAGCGGAACTATCGGGGAAGATTTGATTTTTGACTGAGGGATTTCCCTATTTCAAATGACGAGGAATGGGGCGGGGAGAACTCCATGCGCCTCAAATGACCGTCACGATTTTTGTCTAATTGATTAAAGATGGCAGCATTTCCTTTCCATTCTGTTAGAGAAAGAACGCCATCTCTGTCCTGATCCAGCACGGTGAAACGGTCGGTTCCTTTAACGATAGGATTGACAAATTCCGTCCGAGTCAACACTCCATTGTGATTATCATCTAAACGATTAAAGGCCTCGTGGAGTCCGTCCCATTCATAGCGAGAAACGACACTGTTTTTATTTTGATCAAGATCAAAAAATCGAGCTTCTGAATGTTGGCGATCATAATCCTTACCACGCTGAAATCCTCCCGTTGCCTCGTTACCTGAGAGGACACCGTCCCCATTCCAGTCGCTACTTAGAAAAAGATGCATATCGCCCCGCCACTCATCCGATGTGACGATACCGTCGCGATTTACATCCATGCTGCTGTACTTCATCTTGTATTTATCGTTTTTTGCATTGGCCAAGCCAACGGTGGTTATTAGCATGAAGGCATAAAAGGAAAAATATATGAGGAGTTTAAAAAATAGCATCTTGATCTTTAAAAACTATCGGCCCAAATGGCTTTTTAGGACCATTTGGACCTTTTAGTTTAGGATTCCCACAATCTAACTGTGCTTTACCTGATCCGAAGCGGGCTTCTGGGCAAGCTCTGGATTAGCAGGAGCCTTATTCTTCTCATCCCAATTCTTAGCAGCATCCTTGTTTTGAGTATTTTGATTACTCGTCTTTAAATCCTGCTGAGGAGCTTTTTCAGTTTGATTGTTCTTCTCATAGGTCTCCGGTTTTTTATTCTGGTCCATATTTTTCTCCTTTTTATGAAATAAGAAAAAATCCTATTTCAATTCATTTTGAATGATTGATGAGTTGGACATTACAAGAGGGGGAGAGGAAGGACTATCGGGGGAGACAGGGTTTGTGACTGGGGGATTTCCTGACAATTATTTTTCAGACAGACACCATGTCACAGCATATTGAATGAGCTCATGGGAATTTTTCAAATCCAGTTTGTTCTTAATATTGGCAAAATGAGACTCAACAGTTTTCACACTCAGATGAAGTTCATTCGCAATTTTTTTGGTAGAATATCCTAAACCGGTGAGTTGCAAAACTTCCATTTCACGATCGCTTAATCTTTCAGCAGAGGGGCCGGCTACTGCTTTGCGAGAATTCCCATACATATTGATTAACTTATCCCTCCATTTATCGCTCACATGAATGTCGCCACGGAGCACCGTGCGAATAGCGGTGATCACATGATCGGTCGCTTCTCGTTTCATCAGATATCCTTTCGCACCGGCTCGGAGGGTACGTTCCAAGTAAACAGATTCGTCATACATCGAGATGATGAGCACCAACATCTGGGGATATTTGGCTAAAATATTTTTGGTCAGTTCGATTCCGCTGGTTCCACTTAAAGAAATATCTACAATCGCTAAATCAGGTTTTACTTTTTCGATGCCGCGAAGCGCCTCAATGGCATCACCCGCTTCCCCGACAGAGCTCATATCCTCTTCCTGATTGATGAGTTGGGCTAACCCTTGTCTCAGGAGTGGGTGATCATCGACAATAAATATTTTTACTTTTTGGTCTTTGACTTTAATAGGAGAACTCAAGAATTTTTCCTTTCGCTATTCAAGATTCCATGACTTTTTAAACTACATCTCAGGATAACTCCATGGGGCGAGTTCGGTTCAGCCTGAAAAGAAGCCCCCATGAGGTGAGCCCGATACTTCATGATCTTCAAACCAATTCCTATTAAACCTTGGGAATCAGGGGTGAACCCCACTCCATCATCTTTCACGGTGAGTGTAATGTGGTCTTCATTTTGGGTAAGGCTCACTTCAACCGATTGCGCCTTCGCATGCTTGACCGCGTTACTTACCCCTTCTTGAGCGATTTTATAGAGATGGGTGGCGATATTGTTATCATTGATGAGGATCGGCTCCGGACAATGAAATCGACACGAGACACCCGAAAGTTTTTGGGTGCTGGAAGTCAATTCTTCAAGCGTATGCATGAGGGAACTTCCCTCCAATTCTCCCGGATAGAGTCCTCGCGCCGTGTCCCGCGCTTGATCGACAGCCCCATGGAGCAGCTCAGAAATCTTGTTTAACTCGGCGACATCCAGGCGATTGTCCTTTTCCATCTTTTGGGTCAGCCCTTTGGCAAAAACTAAAATCGCCGTTAACTCTTGGCAAAGCCCGTCATGAAGCTGTGACCCAAAACGTCTTTGCTCTTCTTGAGTGATCTCTAAAACTTCTCTTTCTGCTTTTTTACGTTCTACGATTTCGGCTTGCAGGGCTTGGTTGGTTTGTACGAGCTCACGGGTTCTTTCTTGAACTTGTTTTTCCACTTCGACATGGGCAAGCCGCAATTGCTCTTCTATTCCTTTCCGAGAGGAAATATCATGAAAGTGAATGGAAAGCCCCTCCAGCATATGAAACGCATACATCTCGTACCATCTTGATTTCTTCTTATCGTAAAACTCGAAGTGGACCGTCTCTTTCTCGAACAAAGTGCGATTTAACTGAACATTGCATTCCGTTCCTTCCCAGTGAGGATAGGCCTCCCACAGAGTTTTTCCGATAAGCTCTTCAGGCGGGTAGGGTAAATATCCGTTGGAGGGACGGTTCATATGAAGAAAACGCCACTGGCGATCGAGTAGAAAAAAACAACCCGTAATACTCCCCAAGATCGTCTCGATTCTCTGCTGGGAGAGACGCAATTCTGCTTCGACATCATTTTGCGGTGACATGGACATTTGGGCTACTTCTATTCGGTTTAAAATTTAAACACAAGGTGGTTAAAATTATATTCTTGTAGGAATTGGCTGCAAAGAGAAATTAAATAAGATCTGCGATTTCAAGAGAGGCATTCAAGGTGGGCGCACTCGTTGTGCTTATAGGGAAAATCCCCAGCTCTCAATCAGGGAGCCCCTGATGGTTGGATAACAATCCTTTTGATAGATTATTTCACTTTCGGAATTCATCCTGGGATGGTTTAATCATTAATAAACATAAAACGATTCATGTTCACAAAATAAAAAGGAGGTCCTATGAATTGGGATCAAATCGAAGGGAACTGGAAACAGTTCAAAGGGAAAGTAAAAGAAAAATGGGGCAAGTTAACCGATGATGAACTGGACACCATCGGAGGAAAAAAAGACCGCCTCGTCGGTAAGTTGCAGGAACGTTATGGCATCGCCAAAGATGCCGCAGAGGAGCAACTAAAGGAATGGCAGGACAAAGCAAAAGACCAAACCGAGTAAGCATCCTGGCTTTTAGGTAAGCGGTACTTTAACTGTAGGAGGACGTCGTGAACAAAACGATTGGGATTATATTGATTATCCTTGGACTGGTTGGTCTCGTGTGGGGAGGTATTACCTACACCACAAGGGAGAAAGTCCTCGACATTGGACCGATTCACGCGACTCGCGAAAAGACTCACAAAGTACCGCTTCCTCCTATAGCAGGCGCCGTGGCGCTTATTGGCGGCATTGTGCTGCTCGTCGCAAGCAAGAAGGAATAATTACGCAGCGAATTTACATTTAGAAGAAAGGATCTATATATGACACTGATACTCATTATCGTTTTAGTGGTGGTTTTAGCTGGTGGCGGTGGATACTACGGTCATAGCCGCTGGGGTGCCGGTGGAGGCATGGGCATCGGGCTGGGTACCATATTAGTGATTTTGTTGGTCGCCTACCTGCTCGGGGCATTTCGCTGAAGGTGATTCTGAAATCGGGCTAAGATCCCCTTCACTTCTTGGGTTCGTGAGGCTTGCAGGGCTTGCTTTGCCATGTCCTGCGCTTCCCGATGGCTCAATTGCCGGATCACCTTTTTTGCTTCCAGAATAGATGATGGAATCATGGAGAGGCTGGTAATTCCTAAGCCCACGAGCAGAGGGATGATGAAGGGGTCGCTCCCCATCTCGCCGCAAATGCCGACCAGCTTTTGGGCGTTCAACCCCACTTGAGCCACCTGAGAAATGAACGAGAGAACCGCAGGATGAAGTGGTTCAAAAAACGGGGCCACTCGTTCATTATTCCGATCGACGGCTAAGGTGTATTGGGTGAGATCGTTAGTTCCGATACTTAAGAAATCGGCATGCTGAATCAAGAGATGAGCCATGGGGACCGCCGAAGGGACTTCAATCATCATTCCAAATGGAATTTGGGAATCATAAGAAATACCTTCATCGGAAAGATCTTTCTTCACCGCCGCTAAAATTTCTTTGATCGCATCCACCTCCTCCATCCCCGAAATCATCGGAATGAGAAGGCGAATGGGGCCAAAGGCAGATGCCCGAAGCAGAGCCCGAAACTGTGTCTTCAAAATTTCCGGCTGAGAGAGCGTGAGACGAATCGACCGATAACCCAAAAAGGGATTTTCTTCCTTTTCCGTGGCGAGAGCTTCAATGAGCTTGTCTCCTCCGGCATCCAGCATACGAAAGGTGATCGGCAATCCTCTGGCCTCTTGGATCATCTGACAATAAATGTCGAATTGCTCACTCTCATTCGGAAGCTTTTTCCCCTTTAAAAAAAGAAATTCCGTCCTGAACAGGCCTACCCCCTCCGCGCCAAAATAGCGGAGCTTCTTGAGGTCCGACACGAAGCTCGCGTTGGCTTCCAAATGAATCAGATGACCATCCAAGGTGAGTGCTGGTTGATAGGCGATGTCATTGAGGTCCACCAGCTCTGCGACACGTTTTTCTTCAAGAAGCTCATAATCATGAAGCATGGATGGACTTGGGTTGGCGATCACTTCTCCCTTATCCCCATCGACGATCAGCAAGGCCCCAGGATGAATTTTCTCCATAATCCCTACAGCCCCCATCACCGCGGGTATCCCCAGGGAGCGCGCTAAGATCGCCGCATGCGAGGTTGGGCCACCGGTCATCGTGATGATTCCCAAAAGCTTGCTGGCGTCGAGGCGAATCGTGTCGGATGGCCCTAACGATTTGGCGACAAGAATTCCGGCCCAATTCTCTTGGTCCTGACGGGATTCCAATCCTAAAAGATTTTCAAAAATTCTCTGTCGTAATTCCTCCAAATCAATGGCTGTTTCTTTAAAACTGCAATTTTTCATTTCACCAAATCGATGCATGTATGCTTGGAGGACATCACCGACTGCTTCCAAGGCCCCTTTTCCTTCTTCAATTTCGCCTTCGAGTTTTTTCAGAAAGCCGGGGTCCGAGAGAAGGACTTGGTGGCTGTCAAAGATGTCGGATTCATCTTTAGAAAACTTCTTCGCTATCCGCTTTTCCAAATGACTCAAATCCTCGGACGTTCTTTTGAGAGCAGCTTGAAGTTTCTCCCATTCATTTTGGGTGCTTTGAGGGGAAAGATCAGGTTTGGAAAAACCTGTCGATGTGATCCCCGCATGAAGAAACAACGCGGGTCCAATACCAAAACCTGAAGAGACAGCGATCCCTCGAATGACCAAAGAGTCAGGATCTTGCTCTATTTTCTCCTTCGCCCGTTCTGCGATGGTCAAAGATTGAATGGCTCCCGCGAGTTGCAAGGCGATAAATTCGAGAAACTGGCTTTCCGAAAGATCAAAACCGTTGGGCGTTTTTTTTTGGAGCGTGAGCACTCCGACAACCTTTTCCTGATAAACCAGCGGCACAGCTCCAGTTTCCTGAGCAAACACCGACTCCATTTTTTCGACGACAAGCTCCAAGAGTTCTTGCGGAGCACCTGACTCTTTTTCCTCAACAAAAACCTCACTTTTATCAGCGGCAACCAAGGTTAAAATCCCATTACGAAGCTCATAGAGGCAGCAAACTTCCGCATGAAAATGTTCTCGAACCACCTGAACAATATGAGCCAGAGGTCTTTCGCCGTGTTTGGAAACTTTGAGTGCCTGGGCAATACGAGAGAAGGTCTTGGCGGACTGATCCCTGAAAACCATTGGAGGATACCTTCTTTCTTTAAGCCCTAAGCTAATTTGAGGAGTAAAGATGGGCAGGGCTGAAGTGAGGAGAGCCATCATCTCCTGAAGAAATGATACTCTTCATAAGGTGGAAAAGATACGCTTGATATCCCTCACTTCATCTTAATTCGAAACTGTAAGCTCAGAAAAAATTCTACCTAACCCAATGCACCCGAAACTTATGCCCCTTGATTCGACCTTGGTTGAGTCGTTCCATAGCGATCTTCGCCACTTCGCGTGAGACGGCGACATAAGAATATCGGTCAAAGATTTCAATCTTGCCGATCTGGGAGGCGTTTAGCCCGCCTGCCTCGCCGGTCAAGGCCCCGAGGATATCTCCGGGCCGTAGCTTATTTTTGCGTCCTCCACAGATGTATAACGTCTCCATTTTCGCCGCGTGCGAGGCATCCTGTTTTATACTTTCGCGGACGTGACTGGATTTTCCAATCCGCTTTCGCTCAATCTTGAAACCGGTTGCCGCTTCGATCGCTTCAAGCTTGCCGATTTCTCGCGGCGCGCAGAGCGAAATCGCGAGTCCCGACTTTCCCGCTCGGCCTGTTCTTCCGATCCGGTGGATGTAAACATCCGGTTTGGCCGGCAAATCGAAATTCACCACGAGATCGAGATTCTCAATATCCAATCCGCGAGCCGCCACGTCGCTGGCGATGAGAACGCGCGTGCTGTGATTGCGAAACTTCGCCATGATTCGATCTCGCTCGTGTTGTTCCAGATCACCGTGAATACAGGCGCAGCTCACCTTGGCCTGCTTAAGTGAAATGGCCAATTCGGCGACCGTCGTCTTAAGATTGCAGAAGATCAGCGTCATTTCGGGACGATGTTTCTCAAGCAAGTCGAGAAGTACCGAAAGCTTGGCGTCGACTTCGACACCATAAGCTTGCTGAGCAATGTCCGATACGGCGGTCTCGGTGGCTGCCACGGTGATGCGAATCGGATTTCGTTGATAGGCGCGGCTCATCGCCTCAATGGAATGAGGAAAGGTCGCCGAAAAAAAGATGGTCTGCCGTTCTTTCGGCATCTTTTCCAAAATCCGTTTGAGGTCTTCTTGAAAGCCCATGTCGAGCATGCGATCCGCTTCATCGAGCACCAATATGGAGAGCTGACGCAAGTCAAGCGAGCCTCGTTTCAGATGATCTAAGATTCTCCCTGGAGTTCCCACCGCAATCGGCGCTCCGTGTTTGAGCCCTTTCAGCTGATCGAAGATCGGCGTCCCACCCGCTAGGATGAGCACTCGTAACCCCAAACTTCGACGCCCCAAACGACGAATTTCCCGCGCCACCTGCGTGCAAAGTTCCCGCGTGGGACAAAGGACTAGTGCTTGAGGTTTTCGTTCGGAAGAAGTTTTTAATTTCTCGAGGATCGGAAGCGCAAAGGCGGCGGTCTTGCCGCTGCCGGTCTTGGATTGGCCGATAAGATCCTTGCCTTCGAGTAAAAGGGGAATGCTCTGAGCTTGGATCGGTGTGAGTTGATCGAAACCGACCTCTTTCAACACTTCGAGGAGATGGGGGGAAAGTTTAAGAGAACTGAAGCGATAGCTCATAGATTAACTTCTGGTGACATGCTAGCCATGACCCATGTCAGTGACCTCCGAAAGAACGCCTGAAGAATTCTGCATATCCTGCCACAAGCCTAAGGCGAAGCTTAAAAACACCTCGTTTTGTGGTCTTTGTCAGCGGCTGAGTTGCAAGGATTGCACCCAATTTCTCAACACTAACGCCTTTTCCTTTTTGGACAAGGTGCCGGAAGAGCTTCGTCATAGCACTTATTGTCAGGCTTGTTACGACGAAAAGGTGGCTCCCGAGGTAGCTACTTACTCACGGGCGATGGAACGAAGCAAGCAAGTCTACGTCTTTTATAAAAAACACGATTATCTGCGGGTGATCCGCCGCTCAAGAAAAATGCTGAGTGTCCGCGATTGCAAGGACCGCAAGGAAGTACTCATGCGACTCGCCTTTTCCGCCGCCCAACAATCTTACAACGCGCTGATCGACGTCGAGCTGATTCCGGAAAAAGTCCGACATTTCGGCTACCAAAAATCCAACTGGACTGGGACTGGATTTCCTGCCGACGTGATGCCGGATAAAGAGGATCAATAGCGGGTGGCTTTCATCGGATGGAGCTCCTCTTAAAGATCAAATGAGAAAAATTATTGAAAAGGAGATCTTATGAAAAAATCAATCTTAATCACCATCATCCTTTTATCCACCGCTGTCATCGCACAAGCACAACCCAAAAAGTTCCCCACATTTAATCTGCCCGATCCTCAAGGGGGAATGCACAGCTCACAACAACTATCAACCAATGGAGCCGTAGTGATCGTTACTTCTCCCATCTTAAATGACAAATCGGCGCAGGAACAATGGTCCAGAAATCTGGCATCTTCCAAAGGGGAGAAACAGGCATCCTTAATCCTCATCGAGGACATTTCGGCCAGCGCTTTTAAAGGAACCGTGGAAAGCCACATGAAAAAAGCGTGGAAACCGGGGGATCTACCTATCTTGTTGGAAGACGAGACCGGAAAGTTTCATAGCGCTTTTGGGGTAGGAAAGGATCAAACCTCGGTCTTTGTTTTTGATAAGAATGGAAATCTTGTCTATTCAAACTCTGGCCAACCGAGTGAAGCGGCTGCGCAAACGGTTTGGGGGAAAATCCCTAAATGACTGCACTTTTAAAACCACTCTTTTCAGATGAATCGATTCATCTATATAATAGACCTATCACTCTCTCAAAGGAGGGAACAAAAAATGAAAATGATAACTTATATGGTTAGCACTTGTTTAATTTTTGCTTTCGCTTTTGTTTCTTTTCATCACGTTTCAGTCACCAACGTCTTTGCCGCTGAAAATATTTCCACCTTTACCAAGGAAAGCGACGAGAAAGTCATGGGAGATATCCGCAACTACTTAGCAACCGATAGCTCTCTTTCCAATACTGCTCGCGGCATTGTGGTGAGTGTGAAAGATGGAATGGTATCTTTAAAAGGGGATGTCGCCAGTGAAATAGAAAGAAATCGAATCACCTTAAAGGCACAGCAACTGGCGGGAAGTTATAAAGTTGATAGTCAATTGCAGGTAAGGATGAACTAAGCATTTTACTGACCCAAATGCATCAACGCCGCGCGCAGTGGTGCACTTGAAATGCGAATCAGCCCCTCAAAAGGTCGATACATTTCCAAGATAAGAAAAATCGCGCTTGAAACCGATAATGACCAGAAAAATAAAGTGGCCGTAACGGTCCCCGTCGATGGAATGAAAAGACCAAAGCTCACAAAGATAATCATCAGCCAAAAAACCATCACGACTAAAAATGGGATTGAAATCGACCCAACTCCCTGCTCAAACATCAACCAACGTGTCTCTCCAATGTCGATCAATAAATTGACCGCCTGAGTTTGAAGCGAGCTTTGTAAACTACTTTTGGGAACAAGCTCCTGAACTTTATCAAAGATAATTTCAGCTTTAGTCGTGGAAGGGGCTAAAGCATCTGGATTTGATCCTGTTTCCGACCAGACGAGACGGAGTGTGGTGTGGACTGCCTGAGCGAGCATTTGACGAATTTCTTTCGTCTCAGGTCCATAATGCGCTAAGAGCCGGTCGACCATCACGGTCTTCGCCGACATCTCGGTAAGCTCGTTATTTTTCGTATCAAAAAAGTCTTTGGCGGAAGCGGTCAATAATCCAAGCACCAACACCGCCATCGTTCCAATCAATCCAACCCCTAGATTCATCAAGTTTCTCGACTCATCACTGAGGTGATGCTTAGGCAAAACCCTACTCAGAAGCATTCCTAGCAACGCCCCACCAAACACAAAGGCAAATACGATCGCACTAACAATAAACGGATTAGCGCTCATCTCTAGCGATTCCTCCCAGATGAAGATCTCGATTAATTATCGATGCACCCACAGGCTTCATCGGCTGCCATCGATGGATTAGTATCTTGTCCTTTATTGCCATTGCTCTGGCAATAATAGTCAGCTGTTCCATCCATCGGGTCTGTCGAACAACTCACCTGATTTCCATTTTGGCAAGTTCCTGAAGCGGAATAAGCTTTGTTAGAAGAATTGTAAGCAGGACCAAATATACTAGAACACTGCCCAAACATTTGGCCTGGAGGCAGCTGTCCAAACGCGGAAGTGGCCTGCAATGATAAAATGGATAATAGGAAGAAAATTTTTTTCACCCCGACCCCCTTTCTCAATTACTTAAAAACACCGCCATACTCAAAAGGAATATCTTAAAACTTTGGGGATAAGAGGCAAGCAAAAGCTTCATGTTAAGAGTTTTACTTTAACTTTTTGCGAAGAAACTCCAAATCCTGCGCATCGGCAGCCAAATGCCGGTCGGCGTAGGCGATTTCTTTCATGCGGATTAAGTCTTCGCGGCATGCGACGCGAAGAGAATAGGACTTTATTTTCATGCTGACAGCCCGACTCGCAACCTCTTTTGCTAGCAGCGGAAAATCAAAAAGCAGATCAATTTTAAGTTCCGTCTTGGGGTTATAAAAATAGGCACTTTCCGGAGAGTCCATTTTTAGACGAATGGCAGCTACCCTCGGATTATCAATGGTCCGCAACACCTCCCTTCGCTCATTAAATTTTGAAATCAACTCGAATCCAAATTTATAAAATACCTCAATCACTTTTTCCATCAGCAGGTCTTGAAGTGAAACTAAAAAATCAAAGTCATTCGTCACACGCTGAGACCCCATAACCACGAGAGCCATCCCCCCCACCAGGGTTGGACGAAGGCCGTGCTTTTCAAGCTCTTTGGTTAAAGATCCTATGGTATCAAGATAATCGTTACCTATTGGCATAAATTCCTGGAAGCGGCTGAGAAACACGAGAAACGGATTTTGATCGGGGAAGTTTTCTTAATCCTTGGACAGCTTTCAAGTATTTGAAGTTTTTTTCGATTCGCTGAGCCGCCTTGGCCGATAACGCTTTCACTTGACCCCCAAGCGAGGCAATTTTCTTTCTCTGTTCTGCCGAAAGACTTTTGGCCCGGGCCAAACCACCACGGCGCCCCAATGCCTTTGCTAACTGACGGGTATTCATGACTCTAATATTGCTTAGCGGTAAGCAAAAATCAATGAGCAATTTCTTTGGAAATCTTTTTTTTAAGATAGAAAATAAAAAAATTGCCCTTTTATCATAAGATTCCCCATAATTACTTGGAAGATCATGTAGGATTCTTTTCGAAAAAGAAGGAGAAAGCGGTGAAAAATAAAAAATTATTGATTCTTTTCTTTTTGGTGGTCGGATTTGTTTTCAAACTCACTCCAGCCTTCGCCCAACGACAACCATTGTATATCCCCGGTTTCGTGGGAGGGATGAATTCTGCTGTTCAACCTTATCCCGGAATCTACCTACAAGAATTTGCTTATCAATATTATGCCGAGGGGATCAAAGATCAGAATGGAGAGACGATTTTACCTAATTTAAATCTCGATCTAACACTTTGGGTAAATTTACTCAGCTGGGTCTCCCCTTATCAGTTGTTAAAAGGGCATTATGGAATTAACTTAATTGTCCCTTTCTCTAACCCGATTATCGATTTTGGCTCAGAAGTTAATCGAGAAGCATCTTCCTTTGGCCTCTCCGATATCTACTTCGAACCACTTTCACTGGGCTGGAACTTTCCACGTTTAGGAGTGCTATTTTCTTACGGATTTTACGCCCCCTCTGGAAGATATACCCCCGGTGCTACCGACAACCTCGGTCGTGGAACTTGGACCCATCAATTAAATGCCGGTGCCACCGTCTTTCTCGATAAAAAACGAACGTTATCGATCACGAATAATCTTCGTGGAGAAATTCATCACCAGACGGAGGACATTGACCTCACGCTTGGTGATGCCATCACCTGGGAGTGGGCAGTGGGAAAAACTTTCGCACAAGTTTTGGATGTTGCTGCCGAAGGGTATGGACAATGGCAGGTTACTGATAATACGGGATCCGCGGCACTCTTACCTAATGATCACGGAAAAATTTTGGGGGCGGGCGGAGAGTTGGGTGTAGTGATGCCAAAAATCAAATCTCGATTCTCAATGCGGGTCTACAGAGAATTTGGCGGAGAACTACGAACACAAGGAATAGGTGTGTTTCTTAATTTCGCCGCAGGACTTTGGAATTACAAACCTCCTTCGTGATCAAAATTTAGTAGACCTAAAAATATGAAGATGAGATTATTTTCTTATGCATCATAAGAATCTCTTTTCCCGATTCGCTAAAAAGATTTCTCGAGTGGTAGGAAATCCGATATCATTTTCCATCGCATTTTTGGTCATTGTTGTTTGGGCGATCTTAGGACCGATTTACCATTTTAGTGATACCTGGCAGCTGGTGATTAATACCGGCACCACCATCGTCACCTTTCTCATCGTCTTTCTCATTCAAAACACCCAAAACCGAGACAGCGAGGCGATGCAGTTAAAATTGGATGAGCTCATTCGTGCAGTAGAAGGGGCGCACAACACCTTGCTGGATTTAGAAGAACTAACTACCTCAGATCTCGATAAAATCAAAAAAAGATATGAGTCACTTGCAGAAAAAGCGAGAGAAGACTTGAAAAACGGAAAATTGGATACTGATCGACCGGAAGTTCCCAAATAAAAAGATGATTAAAACTAACTCCAGAAAAAACCAAACAAGAGATCGACTGCGACGCGAGCCTCCTCAAAAAAATCCTCCCAAAAAAGATCCTCCTCCTAGTCCACCTTCAGAAAATGATCCTCCATTACCTAAAACCCCTTCGATCATCAAAGATCCACCCACGAGTGATCAGCCCAAAAAAATTTATACCTGAACAATTTTAATTTCATTGCATCGGACCGCTTATTTTGAATAAAAAATAGGATGACCTCTCCTACTCATTTCCCCGTGTCATCCGAGCAGTTTTAAGCTGGGATGACAGTTTAGTTACAAGTTAATTAATTACAGGTCCAAAAGGTTCACCGCATTTTCATAGAAAATTTTATTTTCAATTTCTTTACCCAAATTGAAACCGCATAACGCCTTCTTCTCACGCGGCCATTCGTAAGGGATATTTGGAAAATCAGTGCCAAAGATCAATCGATCGGGGTTTTGCTCGAACCATTCGCGCTGAATCGGATTGGGGAAATATCCTCCTATCGCCATCGTCGTATCCAAATAAAGATTCGGATAATCCTTCAGCATGGCCACAAATCGATCCATCTCTTCAAACCCAAGGTGAGGAACGACAAAGCGCACCCTAGGATATTTTTGAATCACTTTTTCAAAATGACTTGCTCCACTCAGTTGCGTCACGTCATAGCCATACCCTTGCGTAGGTCTCTCTTTGAAATGCGGACCATTACCACAATGAATGAGAACAATTTTATCTAAACTCTGACAGATCTCGTAAATCGGCTCCATTCGCGAATCTTCAGGGGAGATCTTTTGGACATGGCAGTGGAACTTAAGTCCTTTGAATTGATATTTTTCGAAACAGGTTAACAGGATTTTTTCTTTGTCGGGATCATCCGGATGCACACTACCGAAAGGGATGATGAAGTCAGAATATTTTTCTCCCAATTGAAAGGCCCATTCATTGAGTGAAGAGGCCATCCCAACTTGATGCGGATAATGTAGCGAGACACAACGAGTCACCCCGTCCGCTTTTAATTGAGCCACCGCCTCATCCGCAAAAAGTTTATACTCGATTGGCCAAGCATGGGTTTCAAACCACCGCCATAGTGCTTGCATGAGGCGGTCGGGAAAAAAGTGTGTGTGAAAATCGAGAATTTTCATCAAAAAAATCCCATTGATAAGAGTTGGAGGAAATTTATTTTTTAGAAGAGTTTTTTTCTAAGAATATCTATTCGAAAAAGCAGACATATTCACAAATTCCGTTTTCAACGGAGATCGTAAAAAACGAATTTGCCGCTACACTAAATTCATCCCCTCCCTGGTAAGTATGCTTTGCGCCGTCGGCAAGGACCACTTGGCATGTCCCAGAAGTGATCGACATTCGCTCAGCAGCTTTCGTATCAAACTTATAACTTCCTGGAAAAATCAAACCGAGGGTAAATTTCTTTCCATGAGAGTCGAAGACGGAGTGGCTAATTACCTTTCCATCAAAATAGATGTTGGCTTTAGCTTCAATACTGACATTTTCAAATCGAGGATGAGTGGATGACATATAAAATCTTGTTATAATGTTCACATCGGTGTGACAAGAGATTAACGTTAATATAATACCGCAGGTATGGTAATGCCTTATTTTCTACAAACTCTAACCCGATAAAGATTCATGATAGAATTTTTCGTCATTCTGATCTGCTTAATTCTTAACGCTGTCTTGTCGGCTACTGAAACCGCCTTTGTATCCACCCAAAAAAATATCCTGCGACAATTAAACCAAATTTGGCACGGTAAGGTCACCCGACTGCTCAAATTACGAGAAAGTCCTGAAAGAACCCTTGCGGTTATCCAGATTGGGATTACCTTGGTGGGAATTCTTTCCGGTGTAGTTGGGGGGGCCGGAATTGAGGAAGAGCTCAGTCCACGGTTGCAAACCTATTTTGGATTGGCTCCTTCGACCTCCGAAGCGATTTGCATCGTTCTGGTGGTCATTCCTCTGACCTTCTTCACCGTTATTTTTGGCGAACTAGTACCCAAAACACTCGCCTTAAGAAATCCCTTAAAAATTTCGATGGCCGCCAGTCGTTGGCTTTATTTTTTGGACAAGGCCTTCCAGCCGCTGGTCGACTCCTTCGAATGGATCACCAAAAAAATCGTGAATTGGCGATCTGTATTTTCCAAACTGCCTCAACCGGTCCAACTTCCCGATGGTGAAACCTCCGAAAAAGGGCTGTCCAAACAACACCAAGAATTTATCTTCAATCTTGTCAACCTTGAGTCAAAGATATTGGGAGATATTTTCATTCCGTGGGAAAATGTCGATTCGGTGGATCTAGAGCAAAGTGCGGAAGAAGTTCTCGATAAATCGATCCGATCCGGCCACACCCGGTTACCTGTCAACACCCTTGGTCAACCAACCGCCATGCTTAATACCAAAGAATTGCTGATATTCATCTCCGAGGGAGGAAAAGACTGGCCCCTCATTATCCGACCTGTCCTACGACTCAATAAATCCGATTCTTTGATCAAAGCCCTTAAATTGATGCAGCAACAGCACAGCCAAATGGCCTTGATCGAAACCTCAGACCACAAGGTCATTGGTGTTGTAACACTTGAGGAAATCATCGAGGAAATCGTCGGAGATATCTTTGATGAAGATGACGATCACGCTATCCAAAAACTTTTAGCCGATAAACTTAAGCTGAAAAAAACTCGATTATAAATACTTATCGATTGGAAACCTTTTGCAACCAGTAGTAAAATTATTTTAACTGCCCTGTCATCTGCTGGGATGACAAACAAGATAAGTAAACCCAAGGAGTAATTATGCCTCAAGATATCCTGCTTGGATTTTCTCACGACGGAACCCCTCTTCATCTTTATTCTAAAATGGCCAATCGCCACGGTTTAATCGCCGGGGCTACAGGGACCGGAAAAACAGTCACGCTGCAGAGACTCGCCGAAGGATTTTCACGCCAAGGGGTCTCGGTATTTATGGCGGATGTGAAAGGAGATCTTTCCGGGATTGCAGAAATCGGGAAGCCTACAGAAAAAATTCAAGCAAGAATTAATCAACTTAAACTAACCGATTATCAACCACGCGCCAACCCGACCGTCTTTTGGGATATTTTTGGAAAACGTGGGCATCCCCTACGCACCACGGTCTCTGAGATGGGACCATTACTGTTAAGTCGTCTGCTTAATTTGAATGACACTCAAGAAGGGGTTTTACAGATCGCTTTTAAAATTGCGGATGATCAGGGGATGTTACTCCTCGACACTAAAGATCTTCGTTCGATGCTTTCGTGGATGTCCGATCATGCCTCGGAGTTGAAAGGGAATTATGGAAATGTTTCATCGACAACCGTCGGTGCGATTCAACGACCGCTTTTAGTGCTTTCGGAATCGGGAGGGGAAATTTTTTTCGGCGAACCTGCGCTAAAATTAGAGCATCTTTTTCAAAAAGATTTTTCCGGAAATGGTGTCGTCAGTCTGCTCGATGCCTCAAGCCTCATGCAAGATCCGCGTGTCTACACCTCCTTTATGCTTTTCCTGCTTTCGGAACTGTTTGAGGAGTTAGATGAAGTGGGAGATTTGGATAAACCACGCCTCGTCTTTTTCTTCGACGAAGCTCATCTGCTCTTTAAGGATGCACCCAAAGTCCTTCTGGAGAAAATTGAGCAGGTGGTTCGGCTGATTCGTTCCAAAGGGGTTGGTGTTTATTTCATCACTCAAAATCCGCTCGATATCCCCGAAAGTGTTCTCGGCCAATTGGGAAACCGGGTTCAACACGCCCTGCGCGCCTTCACTCCACTCGATCAAAAAGCGGTGAAGGTCGCTGCACAAACTTTTCGTCAAAATCCGAAGATCGATACAGAAAAGGTGATCACTGAACTGGGAGTCGGAGAGGCGTTGGTCTCCGTACTAGATCTAGAGGGAAAACCAACACCGGTGGAACGATTATTAATTGCCCCACCTGAATCAAGAATTGGTCCACTCACCGACGGGGAAAGAGCCGAAAAAATCAGTCGCTCTCCGCTAAAAGGAACTTACGACGAACTTCTCGATCGAGACTCGGCATATGAAATTCTAAAAAAACAACAAGAGAAAATCGCAGCGACCACCGCAACAACCCCTTCCCCTTCTCCCGGTAGAAAACCACAAGGGGTTGGAGACGCCTTAATTAAATCGGCCGCACGTTCGATCGGTTCCTCACTTGGTCGGCAGATCATGAGAGGGGTGCTTGGCTCGATTTTTGGAGGCTCAGGAGGACGCGGTGGAGGTTTTAGGTTGTAACATCTCTTTCGCCAACTCCAACGACTCTTCGGTGCCGGTCAAAAAGAGCTTATCTCCTTCATGCAAAACTTCCTTACCGCTAGGGACAATCACCCCTCCTGTCTTGCGTGTGATCGCGATGATATTCGCGCCCGTAAAGGCGCGAAGATTAAGTTGAGTCAATGTCTTCTCCACTGCGGCACTATCGCCAGCGAGTGAAAACGAAAACACCGGCCCCAGCCCTGGCAAAAATTCTTGAGTTTCAAACTCGTTCTTCTCTTTTTTCCCGTCCATCGAAGTCTTAATTTTATCTAACAAAACTTCTGCCCCTGCTTTAACATGCCCCTGAAGATTAATGGCGCTGCGCCAAAAAGCGATACTCAAACCGATCAGCAAAATCCCCATTAGAATGGCTCCAACATAAAAGGGGATAAAGGGGGAAGTAATCGCCAACAATGGACCTCCAATCAGCAATACACCCCCCAATTGCAATGCGACGATCATCGCTCGACGCGGTGCCGCTGCGAGATCGAAATCTCCATTTTCTTTTGGTAGCGCTTGCATCGCGAGCATTTCTCCAAGACCACGGGCCATCCGAATAATTCCAATAATGAACGGAAGTGCCAACAAGAGAGTGAAAGCAATCAGCAAAATACGAGTCCATAAGACGGGAAGGCCAGCATAACTGGAAAGTCTCATTTGATAATCTGCAAGTAGGAAAGAAGAACTGATCAGGATACCGGCCAAAAAGATCATGTCGAGCAGGAGGAAAATCACCAAACGTTTTAGAAGAGAACGCTGCCCCGTCGCGCGGGGACGACGTAAACGATGCATCCAAGTCGCATAGAGAGTAGAAAAAGTTTGTAGCGAGCGCGGGAGTTTACGATCAATCCAGCTCGCCGCCGCATCGGAGTGACGGATGAGCCACGGAGTGGTGAGCGTGGTAATCGCCGAGACTGAGACCGCAATCGGATAAAGAAAATTTTGTCCCCCTTGAGTGGTCAGACCAGCAGCCGCAATAATGAAGGAGAACTCCCCAATCTGCGCCAGACTCATTCCACTTTGAATCGAGAGACGGGTGCTATTTCCGGTGAAAAACGATCCCAACGCCACGCTAAAGATTTTTCCGAAAATCACCAGACCCGTAAAAATCAGAATCGCTTCCCAATAAGTGGCGAGTATCTTGGGGTCGATCATCATCCCGACCGAAACGAAAAAGACCGCCGCTAAAATATCCTTCACTGGCGCCACAAGGTGCTCGAGGTATTTTTCTTCTCCTGATTCCGCCAAAAGCGAACCGGCAAGAAATGCCCCTAGCGCTACGGAATACCCCATCTCATCGGCTAATAATGAAAAACCAAAGGCAAGGGAAACACAAATCAACAAGGTAATTTCAGGACGATGAAAGGTCATCACCCAACGAATGAATCGGGGTAAAATCAGCAATCCACCGATGAGCAGGACAATTAAAAAGACAGCGAGCGTCCCGACCGCCTTTCCCAATACCAAGGCAGAGAAACCTTCCCCCTGTGAAAATAGTGGGAGTACAGAAAGTAGAATGACAGCGATTAAGTCTTCAACAATCAGAATCGCGAAGACCAGCTGAGCTAATCCCCCTTTGATCCCCTCTTCGGAAAAGGCTTTGACGATAATGGTGGTACTAGAGATGGCGATGATCGCACCGGCATAGATACTTTGCAGTTCGGTCCATCCAAACAGTCGCCCGGCAATGTAACCAAGCCATAACATCAGGCTGCATTGGATCAACGCAATCACACCGGCAGTCGGCAACACCTTCACCAACTTGCGCAGACTAAACTCGAGACCGAGCGAGAACATGAGCAGGATCACCCCTAGCTCGGCCAGGGTGTGAACCGTCCCGCTATCTGCCACGAGTGGAATCGGAACGTGGGGGCCAATGATCAACCCCGCCAGCAGATACCCTAATACTACCGGCTGGCGGAGACGATGGAACAGCAGGCAGGTGAGCCCTGCGACCCCCAATACTAATGTCAGTGTTTTAAGAAGATCTATCGACTCTGTCACAAAAAAAATTTTAACACATTTTGTGACAACCTTTACAGAATTTTGGTAAGAATTTAGATCGTCGGCTTCGCCGTGAGATCGAGTTCAAGCTCAATATCATCCGAGATCAGCTTGTCTCCCAACCCTTTAAAAAATTTTCCTGAACCATAACGGATATTCCATTTGGTTCGATCGATGATCACCTTCCCTTTGGCCTTCAATTGTGAGGAATCTCGCACGAAATCGACCGGGATGGTAACAGGGTGAGTAATCCCTTTTAAGGTGAGATCCCCCACCACTTCTAAAAGATTTGGATTTTTTACTTGAACCGAAGTGATTTTAAAATTCCCTTCCGGAAATTTTTCTACTGAGAAAAAATCGTCTGACTTTAAATGATTGGTTAGTTTTTGATTTTTTGCCGGATCTTTTAAATCAAGAACTTTGATGGAGGTCATATCGAGCATAAAGTCGCCACCAACAATCTTTTGCGGATCCATCATCAATTTCCCGGATTTGACCTGAATGGTGCCATTATGCTGACCCGTGATCTTTTTTCCGACCCAATTAATGACACTGCTTTGGGTGTCGAGTTGATAAGTCTGAGTTTGGGCATTCAAGGTGAATGGGAAAAACAAAAATAAAGTAGAAATTAAAATAAACCTTTTCATTAGAAGATCCTCCATAAGATGTTGAACGTCATTTTAAAAATTTAAGCTTTGTAAAATTTATTATTCATACCGAAGTGCTTCAATCGGATTTAACAATGAAGCACGACGTGCGGGCCAAATACCGAAAACCATTCCAACTCCTCCAGAAAATAAAACCGCAAGTAGGATCGAAGAACTGGTCACATTAGCTAGCCACCCTCCCCAATGGGACATGATCACCGTGATTCCCCAACCGAGGACAATCCCCATCATCCCCCCCACTAGACTCACCACAATCGATTCGATCAAAAATTGCCCTAAGATATCGCGAGCCCTGGCCCCCAACGCCTTTCGAAGGCCGATCTCGCGCGTTCGCTCTGCGACGGAAACCAACATGATATTCATAATACCGATTCCACCCACTAAAAGTGAAATCGCCGCAATCGCGGCCAGTAATCGGGAAAGTACACGGCTGGTGGAACTTAGAGCTTCTTGAAGCTCCGCCATATTTCGAACCTGGAAGGATTGATCGTCGGTCACAGGGAGACGGTGGCGGCGTAATACCAACTCCTTCACCTGTTCTTGAACATTCAACAGATCTTGAGGATTTCGAACTTCAATGTCGATCGTATCAACATAATCCTTTCCTAACAGTCGTTTCATCGCGGTCTGCAACGGGATTACGACGACATCATCTTCGTCTCGAAATCCACTGGAACCTTTTTCGGGTAAAATACCGATGATTTGAAAACTGACTCGATTGATGAGCACCATTTCTCCCACGGGATTCAGCTCTCCAAATACTTCACGCACCACCGTCGGCCCTAAAAGGGCGACTCGCTCTCGGCTTCGATCTTCGTCTTCGGTAAAAAATCTGCCATAGGTTGGTTTTGAGGCACGCATCTCGGCATAATCGGAGGTGGTTCCTAAAACTCGTGTATTCCAGTTATTCCCACCAAAAACGATTTGCGCTCGACCATTGACGGTCGGTGCGACTCTTTTTACTTCCGGAATATCCGTTTGAATTTCCTGCGCATCCTCAAGGGTCAAGCGAGTGACCGTCCCCGCTTCGAGTGAGATCGATCCGGTGCGGGCGGAACCAGGTCTTAACGTCAACAGATTGGTTCCAAGTGAAGAAAGTCGTGCTTCAATCGATTCTTTCGCTCCGCGTCCCAGCGCCATCGTCGCGATGAGAGCGGCAACCCCGATTAAAATTCCAAGCAAGGAAAGAGCGGAGCGAATCTTGTTGGCGAATAAGGCGCGAAACGCCTGTTTGAAATGTTGGGTAATTTCTCGGAACTCAAAGCCGGAGAGAATTTGGCGTGGTGGCTCCGATTCCGATTTTTGGGGAAGGAGAGGAGGGATCGATGGAGTGGAAACTTTTTCGGTTTTTACATCCGATTCGATAAGCCCGTCACGCATTCGAATAATTCTCTTCGCCAACGCCGCCACTTCGCTTTCATGAGTGACCATGATGACGGTGATCCCCTGCTGATTAAGTTGCTGGAGTAATCCCAAAATCTCTTCTTCACTTTTAGAATCAAGATTTCCAGTCGGCTCATCGGCAAGAATTAAGCGCGGACGATTGACCAGTGCTCGTGCAATCGCGACCCGTTGTTGTTGACCACCGGAGAGTTCATTCGGTTTGTGAAAGATTCTATCCTGAAGCCCTACTTTTTCTAAGAGTTCTTGGGGATAGGAAGAATCGTAAGGACCAGCGCGATAAATCAGTGGGAGCTCGACATTTTCGAGTGCCGATGTCCGTGGCAAAAGATTAAATTGCTGAAAGACAAATCCAACCTCGCGCCCACGCAAATCGGCCAGCTCATTTTCTTGCAGACCCGAAATTTCTTGCTGGTTTAATTGATAGGAGCCGGCATCGGGGACATCGAGCAGACCGAGGATATGCAACAATGTTGATTTTCCTGAACCAGAAGGCCCCATGATGGCGACGAATTCGCCATCTTCGATGGTCAAAGAAACCCCGCGGAGGGCTGGGACTTCGATCGATCCCATTTGATAAGTTTTTTGGAGGTTGGAAATTTCAATCATCTTTTTTATCTTCTCGGAGTGGGGCGCGGCATCGGATTGAGTGGATTGGTCGGAGTCTCTGATTTTACCGGACGTTGATATTGCGCCACCAAGACCTGATCCCCCACCTGTAGTCCCTCAAGGATTTCAATCCTCTTTCCATCACTAATCCCCACCCTCACCTCTTTTTCGATCGGTTTTTTACTTTTAGGATCCATGATTTCTACCGTGGATCGCTTTCCATTCCGGTTAACCGCCAGCACAGGTAATACGAGGGCATTCTGCTGCTGAGCCACCAGAAATTGCACCTCGGCACTCATTCCTGAGCGCATAAAATCAGGGACTTGGGCAGGCAACACATCCACTTCATAAATCGTAACATTATTGACGATCTTGGATTCAAAGGAGATTCGATCGACCCTGCCATTGATTTTTTCGTTGGGATAAGCCTCGAGTCGGATAGATGCCGACTGCCCATTTTTCACTCGAGCGATATCGGTTTCATCCACCTGCACACGAATGATCAGATGATCGGACATCACTAAAATCGGATCTTGCGAGGTGACAACTTGTCCTGGTTCGACATTTCGTACGATCAATAATCCTGTGAGAGGAGCGATGATAGGTGTCGGTCTAAAGATATCTTCCCAACGGGCAAGTTCTTGACTCCCTTTAGCACGAGCCGCATCGAGCAACGCCGCTCTTTCGGTGGAACTCATCCACCCTAAGATTTGATTTTTAGTGATCGCTTCCCCTTCTTGAACCAAGACAGTTTCAATTCTTCCATTGATGGGAGGTTTGATCTCGAGACGATTTTGCGGCTGCACGATTCCATTGGCTAGTACCGTCGCCGTGATATCTCCTCGTTCGACAACGATCGTTTGATAGCGCAACGCCTCTTTCTTTTTCTCTCTCCCTTTCCAAACAAAAATCCCGATGAGAGCGATCGCTAAGACGCCAATCCACAGCCATTTATTTTTCCACCATTTGTTTTGCATCTACCAAGCCCCCTTCCCTTGAACCCTTTCCCACTCGGCCTCAGCGATCAAAGCATCGCGGCGACTTTGCAGCGCCGTGGTTTCACTTTGGATCAGATCATTTTCGATCGCATCCCAATCAAAAAAATTAGTCAGACCATTGGAATATTCTTTTCGAGAGATTTCCGAACGCAATCGAGCCGCCTTTAGAAACTCTTCTTGAACCCTCACATTCTCCACCGCATCTTTAAAATCAGCATAAGCCTGTTTTAAATCAGTGGCGACTCGATATTCGACACTGCGTAGATTTTCTTCCGCCCTTCTCTTATCCGCCTTAGCCCCTTTGACTTCATAGATATCTCGACCACCCAACAACAGCGGGTAGGAAAGAACCACTCCGGTCGCCCAACGGTTAGAACTGGATTGATCGAAGATCTCGGAGCGAGAGACAGAGGCAGCTGCATCCAGTGCCGGGAATAGATCTCCTCTTACGAAGGTGATATCCGCTTTGGATCCCTCCAGCTGCGCATCGCTTGTTTGGTAATTGGGATTTTGAAGCACCTTGAGTTGAAAATCAGGATTTTTTTCTGGCATCGAAGTTTGAAAATCCCCTCTCACCCGAATCTCTTGATTGGCAGGATTAGGCCGCCCTAAGACACGCGCTAAGTTGGTTTCTTGCGCTTCAACATCACGACTAGCTTGTGCGACATCAAACTTAGCCTGTTCATATTGCGCCTGACTCCGCAGGAAAGATCCTTTATTTTCAATCCCCCCTTCATAGCGAAGTTCGACGAGCTGAACATTTTCTTGCCGCCGCTCGAAAATCTCCTTGGCCAAGGTAAGCCGCTCTTGCGCAAAGAGCATCCTGGAAAATGCACTTTTGAGTTCGAAAGAAACTTGCGCAATACTCCCAAGCAAATCAGACTTTGCTTCTTCGAGTAATGATTTAATTTTACGATAATTGGCCCGTGTCTTCAGCCCCGAGAAGATATTTTGCCGAACCGCCGCCCCCACCTCAAACTCTTGCCGCGTGCTAATATCAACCCCAAGCGCCCCTGATGGTGACGAAACGTTACCGGCATTGTAACTAGAATCGACCGAGAACTGAGGAAAGAAATCGCTAAAACTCCCCTTCACCAAATTTCTCTCCCTAACTACACCCTCTTCCGCTCCACGCACATCGGGGTTCGCGAGGGAGGCCTCACGCACACAATCTTCCCACGTGAGAACTTCGATCCCCCAAGATCGAAAGGGTATTAGCAATAGAATGAAGGTGAAGCAGAGTTTTCTCATGCGCATCAGGTAAACAAAAAGTGGTTAAAAAGCCACGGACCCTTTGATGCAATAAGTAGTTAAAATTTGTTAGGAAAAATTGAAGTCTTTTCAATCCACTCCCCTCTCCTCAAACACATCCCTAATCCTCTCCCCATCCCACCGAAAAATCACATGGGTTTTGATCTGACATTTTTTAAGTGCCTTGGGACGAAAGATAGCGGCACAGTCATTCTGTTTGTTCTTTCGATCACGAACACTTTTGAATAAAATCCCCCATGAGTTGTCCTGTCTTAGTCTTTTTCCTAATCGTTGTGACTCGGTGTAAGAATTAAGAGAGTAAACCCCACGCGGCGCGATTTTCGGGTCGCGGATATCGTGGAGATTGGCTTTGAGTTCAGCGATGAGTACTCGCATTTCCAGATGCATGACTGGCTCGTTAGTATAACGCAGGAATTTTTCGCGATGGAATTTTGTTTCGGTTAGTGCGGTATCTAATTTTTTCGCGGTATAATAAATCCCGAATGTACCATCACTAAACCGATTTCCGTTCGGATTGAGATGAAGAAACGGGGCCATGATAAAACTGGCGTTAGGGCCCATCACCCATTCTGATTTAGGGATGAGATGAAGCCGGTCTTGCTCAGCACGAAGACGATCATTAGTCATCGCTTCAATTTCATAGAGCGCTTCGGCGTCATCAGGATCTGAAACTCGATCAAAAACATTAATCGGTGGGTCACGACTGGGAATGACTCGATAGCAAGGGTTCCATTGAATTTTTTTGAGCGGAATTTTCAGCCCCATCCTCCCCGTTCGGCGTCCAAATATTTTCGGACCACATATAAATCAGCCACATTCCCCGACATCATTCTGTCTAAGGCCGATTTCCCTCCAAACAGCGGAGCTCGATTCGGTTTTTTTACCCATTGATCCGCTGCTTGCGTAACGGGAAGAAGAATTTGTAGGTCTTTATAAATCCCCAAAAGATAAGATATTCTTTCTAAGGTATCATGAGGGAGAGACTTTACATCCCCTTTTTTATATTTAAAAAAAGTGGAATCGGCTTGAACTCCTAAAAGAACTTTTTGTTGTGGCGTGCTCAACTGCCAAGCATTGGCGATATTAAAATAAGCTTTTAATGCCGACTTAGCCATTTTTTCTTGATTCAATTCAGTTACTTCAATGGCGGCCGTTTTCATGGTTACTCCATATATAGACTTTTTATTAATTTAATCTATTTATGGAGTATTGTCAATTCACGTGAACAACGGCATCTTTTATCGATGAGTAGCTGATATTCGAGTCTCGATCTTTTCATCCTTAGACTCGGGATTTCCTGAAGATAAAGAATCAATGACAATCCGAAATGCCCCCTCTTTTGCCAAAACGATCGTCTCTTGCTTTTTGGAAGCATCGAACCAAGTGATAAAATCATCGTGTATCCCCTCATCCCCTTCGTAAACAATTCCCAAAACTCGATCGACCTTGGGAAAATAATCCCAATCGTAAATTCCATAATTTTTATATTCTAATTTTTGCGAACCAATCTGCCGTGTATCCCCCCATTCACATCCATTGCGACGAAAGGGGCCTGGCAGGATCGCTTCAATCCGATTTTTTTTGTGAGAGACTCGATAGAGAATCTTAGATCGATCGAAATTATTGTGTGCCTTCTGTAGCGCTTTAAATAATTTCTTTTCGAACGGCACCATCACAATCTTCCAGCGCGCGTAGAAACCACCGATATTGCCAAAATCGACGCTTCCATCTTCGTAATCAAAATCAACCTCTGCCGAACGCAACATCAGGAGATTTTTTCCGTCATAATGTTTTCGAACCGAGGCTGGAACGCGAAGCATCCCTTTGCCAAAATTTTTGGATTGATCGAATACCCCTTCGTTATGATTTTGTAAAAAGTCTTTCGTGCTAAGTAGATTTAAAGCCTCGCACAACGGACGTTCTTGAAGTGTCACCTGCTCAGATCCCCACAATACACAACCGACGACACCAAAAAAACAAAAGGCAAGAAAACAGACAAAACCAAATCTTCTTCTTAACCACACGATTCACCTCCCCTCTTACTTCATCATTTTATAAATTTTTCGTGCGAATAAATAGAGGGAAGTCAGGGACGAATGAAACGATGTGTTAATTAAGGCGCCCCCTCTTGGGTTAAGAGGGGGTTGGAGGAGTTCCTGTGAAAGAAAATTACCTTTAAAGTGATTTAGAATTTTAAGGATATGTGGAAAGGAATTGCTAAGGTACTTTTCTATTAAAGGAACGCCCCCCTTCCCCCCTCTTAACCCAAGAGGGGGCAAATATTTAAGCTTTTTTCTTGATCAAAAGACGACGCTCAATCTCGAAGATCTTTTCCGGTATCTTTTCTTTTCCTAAATCCTTCTTGTTGTTTTCCTTGATGAAAAGATCGGCGCCAAATTTTTCTAACGCCACATTAGGACGGATATTTTTGATACCGATGAGTTGGAATCGAACGATCCCAGCATGAACCCCTTGAGGCCCCTCTTCTTTCTCTAACACGCGCGAGATCGCATAGACCGTATCTCCGCTCACTGCCGGCTGAGTGTGATACCCTTCGGTATAACCAAAATCGATTAAGGAATTTTCTGTCGTGTCCCGACTTGCCAGGCCGGCTAGCCAAGCAAAAACCAAACCACCATAGACAATCGGCTCACCACTCATGGCACCGGTGCGTGCGGTCGAGTAGAGACGATCATAGTGGAGCGGATGGGTGTTCATGACCCGATAGGTCCAGGGAAAATGCTCGTCGGTAATCGTTCGCCCATTGGCGTGGACGATGATCTCTCCTACTTTAAAATTTTCGAAGTAGCTGTTCACCCCGGTGAGATTTTGCGGAAAAGATTTGGGGAAACTTGGCAGCTCCATCGTCGGCTCGACCATTTCGGGGAACGGCTGCGCCGCAATCGTGGTTGGTTCGCTCTCTTTACCCGCCGGTGCCACCATGATCTTGCGGTCGTATTGCAGAACTAATTCTTCTTTTTGATTAAGAGCGATGGTGCGAATCGTGACAATCCCTGGCTTTCCTTCTTTAACTTTTCGCTCGAGGACCTTGGTCATTGAACGCAAGGTATCTAAAGGATAGACCGGCCTCACAAAACAAACATTATAATAACCTAGATTCGCAATCGCCTTTTCGGAATCGTTTTGGACACCTAAGCTTAGCGCTAGATTCATGACTAGAAGTGGAGAGACAACCAGGTCGCGAAATCCGTGGGCCTTGGCATACTCCGCATTGGTGTAGAGGGGATTCGCCTCCATGAAAGTTGTGGCGAACTCCACCGCAAATGCAGGATAGATCGTCATTCCACGCGGATGACAGAAAACTTCCCCCTGTTTAAAATCTTCGAGTACTCGGCCGTATTGCGGGTATTTTACTTTTTCTAATTCAGCAGGTTGTTGGGAAGCAACTTCTTGGAATTTTGGGTAGGGGATTTTTACAGACATATTTCCATGTCATTCCAGCATGTCTTTAGCTGGAATCCATTTTCTATAATAGATCCCCTTCAAAGAAATAAGGAACCTATCTATCACATAAAATGGATCCCAGCTTAAAACTGCTGGGATGACAATATAGTTTATTGAATTGCTTTTACTACTTTTTGCGCCGCTTCATCCATGCGATCCGCAGAAATAATCGGAAGCCCGGAGTCAGCTAAAATTTTCTTTCCCAACTCCACATTGGTTCCCAACAATCGAACAACGAGTGGGACTTTGAGTCCAATCTCTTTGGCCGCCGCCACCACTCCGGTTGCAATCACGTCGCACTTCATGATTCCACCAAAAATATTAACAAGGATCGCTTTGACTTTGGGATCCGAGAGAATGATCTTGAAGGCCGCGGTAACTTTTTCGGTCGTCGCCCCACCACCGACATCAAGAAAGTTCGCCGGCTCACCGCCAAACAGTTTGATAATATCCATCGTTGCCATCGCGAGCCCTGCACCGTTGACCATGCAGCCGATATTTCCATCGAGGCTGATGTAACTGAGATCATACTTCTTCGCCTCGATCTCGTTGGGATCTTCTTCATCTAAATCACGAAGTTCTTCGTAATCAGGATGACGAAACATCGCATTGTCATCGAAATTTATTTTTGCATCGAGTGCCAAGACATCCCCTTCTTTGGTGATCACGAGAGGATTGATTTCGAGCAGCGAACAATCGGCCTCCATGTAGGCCTTCGCGAGGGAACGCATGAATTGAATCATTTTAGAGACGACATTCGCGGGAACTTTCAGGGCGTAGGCGAGTTCTCTTCCTTGATAGGCTTGAAAACCCACGGCAGGATCTATAAAAACTTTGAGAATTTTTTCAGGATTTTTAGCGGCGACCTCTTCAATCTCCATCCCTCCTTCGGAACTCGCCATCATCGCGATTCGAGAAGTAGAACGATCGAGGACCATTCCTAAATACAACTCACGATCAATATTGCACCCCTTTTCAATCCAAACTTTTCGAACCACTTGCCCTTCTGGTCCGGTCTGATGGGTCTTGAGATGCATGCCTAAAATTTTCATTGCATGCTCTTTGGCTTCAGCGAGGGTTTTGGCAACTTTGACCCCTCCCCCTTTACCGCGGCCACCGG
>JBGTGJ010000014.1:0-6573 GCA_041746775.1 bacterium | reverse complement strand
AGAATGGAAACAGTTTTTAGATGCAAAGACAATCATTAAAGGTTTTGTAATCGATATTGATTTTGATTTTTCTAAGATACCCACTGAAGAAGAAATATTAAAGGTGGTTCAGGCGATAGTAGAACAAGATAAAGAGACATATCCGGGTCAAAAAGTAGAATTATTATTGGTAAGTAAAAATGGATTTTATGACCGGCGTTATCAAATTAAAGATAAGAATTTTAATCTTGCTGTTTTGGCCGGATGGGTTCGACGAGCTAGAGGGCTTAAAGTAGACGATATTAAAAAGCTCAATGGTAAAAAGATAGTAAATGAGTGGAAACAGGCTTTGGGGGGAAAAGATGAAGTTAAAGGCTTTCCAATTCGGCTTAATATTGAGATGCCCAAAAATCCCACTGAAGAGGATTTGATAAATATTGTGAAGGCAGTTGTAGAGCAAGATGAAGAATTTTATCCCAATAAAAATGCAAATCTTTTATCAACAGACGTTAAGCGTTTTGTTTATCGGAAGTATTACATAGGGACATGGCAGTTTTTTCTAGCAAAAATAGTTCGCATAATCTGGGAATTAAGAGGGTTTAAACCGAATGATAGGCAACGACTCAAAGCAAAGGATGTCATTGAAGAATGGAAAAAAATAATGGGGGTAAAGAAGGATGTAAAGAGTTTTCCCATTAAATTGGATTTTGAACTTTCGAAAAATCTTAACGAAGAAGAAATTCTAAAAATTGCTAAAGCAATTGTGGAACAAGATAATGAGCTGTACCCCAATAAAGATGCCAGTCTCTTAGGTAAAGGTGTGCGATATGCTCAACGTCGGTATCGTATAGGAGATCGAGAATTTTCCATTTATACCTTATGTGGTGCCTTACGAAGAGCAAAAGGGCTTAAGTTTGATGATGTTGATCAATTGCCTGTTATAGAGATCATTAACAGCTGGCAAAAAGGCTTAGGGTTAGAGAAACAAGACTTCAAAATTTTAGTCGACTTTGAGATTTCTAAAAATCTTAGTGAAGAAAAAATCCTAAAAATAGTTGAAGCAATCGTAGAACAAGACAAGGAATTTTATCCTAGTGCGGATGCTAATTACTTATCGACTGAAAATCAAAGACTTTTACGTCGTTACATTGTTCAAGAGCGAAATTTCTCTCTTTCAAAATTAATTGGTCGAGTTCGCTTAGCAAGGGGTATACCAGTAGCTGAAGGAAAACCGACTGGAAAAGACATTGTTGCCGAATGGAAATTAAAGTTAGGTGTCACTGATTTTAAAAATTTGTCTTCAGAGGATCTTACAGCCTTTATTCAAAAAGCTAATCTGACTTCTATTCTAGATTTATTTCCTAACGATGCCGCTCTTCTCATTGATGCATTATCTTTTCTTAAAAAAGATGAATTTAAAGGCAAAAATGTCACTGAGTTTGTAAAAAAGTATGTAGGCTTAAAAGTCGAACGTTTGATGACAGGTAAAGGTAAAGAAGAAGAGGATTCCTGGGAAAAACGGCGCAAGTATATTTTAGCAATAATACATGCTTTAGAAAGTGGGGATAAACTCGATCTTTCCGAAGTGAATTTTAAACGACAATTAAGTTTACTTATTCGTCTATCCCGCCGAAATTTTGAAGAATCACCCAAACAGCTGATTGATGAATTTGAAGGGCTTGCACAAAAAGCAATCCATCCTTTTATTCAACGTCTCAACCAAGAAGCAGCTAAAGCTTTTCGAGCGACTTTGGATTTTGAAATTAAAGGGATGAAAACTCCTAATTACGGTTACCAAAAAGAGGGAAGCAGTTTTCTTGCAACTCACGATCGAGCAATACTGGCCGACGAAGCAGGGATGGGGAAGAGTTATCAAGTTATTGCCGCAGTGGAGACACTAGGTTTGAAAAGGGTCTTGTGGGTCACTACCGCTACAAATAAGGAGACATTGAAAGAAGAAATCTCCGGACATTCTTTTGCAAAGCCTGAAGATATCAAGATTGTCATCAGTGGGGATATCAAGGGGAGGGAAAAACAGATCCGAGATCTCAATGGTGAAAGATATATTATTACCAACTATGAAACGTTAGTTACTTTGCAGAAGAATGATCCTGAAGGATATAAAAAATTGACGGAAGGTTTAGATTTAATTGTCGTCGACGAGGCGCAACTCACGGACAACCCACAGGCTCTAAGAACCAACGCAATTCACAGTATTTCCGCCCCACGCAAATGGCTGTTGAGTGCGACCCCCTATCAAAATAAACCAGAACAGATGTGGACGTTGCTCAATTGGCTCGATCCAGAAAAATATTCGGACTTTAAAGCATTCCAGCAAATGTTTACCGAAAATACAGACGGTCTATTAATCCTTCATAATACATTATCCGACCTCTTATTGCGAAGGACCAAGAAAGATACGCTTTCCTATTTTCATCCTGAGAGTGAGACTCCATTCGCAAAGCAATTGGTGGATGGGATTCCACGATTGCCGGTAAAAATTCGAATTTCACCTGAAATAAGCGGACAATATCCTCTTTCGCCTCAACAGGCCGACCTTATTACAAGGATGGTGGCAGATTTCCGTGGATGGGCCGAAGAGTTTAATCAAAATCTCCCCAATGGTGCAGAGCCAATCGAACTTGCAACTATCAATTCACTCTCCAAATTCGAAATGATCCATCGGGTTATCTACATACCCGAATATTTTGGGATAAAAGAAGAGAATCCAATCTTTAAGGCATTGGATAAAGTTGTAGCTCGTCGACTAATGAATAACGAAAAGATTATTTTATGGGGATGGAATGTTGCAATTCTTGATGCCTTGCAGAAACGTTATGAGAAGCTAGGAGTGAGGAGAATCGATGGGCAGCCTGGACAAGAAAAAAACAGAGAAAAAGCCCGACATGATTTTCAAGAAGATCTGAATGTTAGAATCTTGGTTGCAAACTATCTTTCAGGCGGAGTTGGTCTCACCTTAACCGCCGCTCATTCAGCAGTTTTTGTCCAACTTCCACAGATGTATCCTCTTCTCTATCAAGCCGAAGGGAGAAATCAGCGGTTGATAGGTATGAATAATTTAAAGCATGCCAAGGATCGAGTGGAAGTGGAATGGATGGTGCCAAAATTTACTCAAGAGTTTTTAGATTCGATCACCAATTCAAAACTTCTGGAAATCTTAAAACACGGGACCCTTGTCGAACAAACCCGTCGAAGATTGGAGGGGGGAGAGATTCTTTATAACCTTTTGATGGAAGGTTATGGAGATCTGAAAGAGCTCGATAAATATTTCAAGGCAGGAATACTAAAATCGATGGGGCTGACGAATGATGAAAAACTCGATTACATTTCTCACCTTAAGGGGGAAATCCATTCCTACGCTAAAGCAGCTCAATCGGTGCTTCCTCTTTGGAAGATGGTTAAAGGGAGTAATGCAGGGGAAGAAGCTACTTTAGGACTCATTGAGAAAATAAAAGATCATCCAGAATTTGCTCAAGCTTTAGGGGAAGTATTCGAAAAAGCAACAAAGGCCTATCCTGAAGATATTCAATTCATTTCCAGTCTCTTTGAGATCAAAAATAAATATATTCGTGAGCAGATGATTAAAAGGGTTCCGGATCTACTTATTAGAATTTATTCCAAAGGAAATTCACTAAAGGAAGTAACGGAGGGACATAAATTAGGGAACCTTACCCCAGCCTCTTTTCTTGCCCACGTTTATGCTGAAAGTGGGAATACCGGGGGAATGATCCCTCAAATCACTCGGGAGTTGTCGACTCAGCGAGATACGCCAATGAAGAGGTATATTGAAGATCATTTCTTTTCAGGGGTATTTGGACTGATGGGGAATAAAGAAGCGGAGGCCTTACTTGTGGAGAAAGAGAATCTGTTTGAATCTGCTTCGCCCGTCGAAAAGATTCAGATTGTCTACAGATTGGGCTTACTCAGCCGAACTCGAAAAGATCTTTTGGAAGAGCTGCAAAAAAGTTCTTTCGATGACTGGAAGGTATTTTCCCAAGCTTTAGAAAATTCTATTCATCAAGCGATTGGGGAATTTTCTGGAAGAACAGCAGACGATGTTGCTGACATGATCAAAAATAATCCTAATTGGATAAATGCTGATCCGATTTTAGCGCTGATTGCAGGATGGCAAGATTTTAATGGTGGAAAGTTAATCGAGCAATACCGAGAAGTAATAGGACATCTTCTTGATGGAGATCTTAAAGAGTGGAGAAACGGGTTTGGCAATAAGGTGAATGGAAATGAGATAGAGTATTTAGGAGACCGACCTGAATTCTGGGATGGATTATCCAAAAATGAAATAACGAAGGTAGATCAACTGACCGTATCTCCACAGCGATTAAACATCTCTTTGGTAAGAAATTATTTATCCTTAACTGAAGAGTTTCGTGAAGCTGGAGGGGCTGTCGAAGGGAAATGGGTTCATGAAACCCTTGAGAACTATCGGCAAGTAGATATCCCCCAACGAGAAGAGATCCTTAAAAGCATTCAACATGAGGCGAGATTATTAGGAAAACTATTTGGTTCGGGAGAGGTGACTGAAGAGACTCGGGAAGTTTTGAAAAAATATCGTCTTGAAATTCCCAATGACCTTTCTCAGAAGGTAGCCCTTCAAGAAAAACTCACTGAGATCAAAAATGTTTTATCTTGGATCCGCCTTGAAGAGGGGTTTCGAAAAATTGGGAAGAATGAAAGTGTTGATAAGGCGGAACTTATTCGGGAAATCGAGAGCAAGGTAAAATTCTATCGAAGTCGTCGTCATGACAAGATGGCGGATCATCTAGATACTCTCAAGGGGTATTTAGAGGCGTGGAGTTCAGGAGAACTTAAATTCAAAGATATCACTGTTGAAGATACGGACGATCCAGCGATTTTCACCCGCATGGGTGCCCTTCATCCTGAACTCACCAATTGTTTTAACCCCAATGGAAACCCGACCTTTAATCAATTCGTGGTTGGAGCACTCGGTTCAAAGAATATGAAGATGATGGTGGTGCGAGAGCAGGAGAAGATTGTTGCTGTGGCGATGATGAAGGTGAAGCAACTGGAAGATGGGACTCCCGTTTTGTTCCTTGAGAATGGGCTTTATCGCAAAGGTTTTGATTTTAGAGAAGAGATGCTGAAGCATCTCAAAGAAAAGGCTCAGAAAATGGATCCTGCTCCAGTGGTGATGGGTGAGGTCAGGGGAAAATTTAAAGAAACAGACCCTTGGGTGGTAGGTACGGGAGCATTTACGGAGAATGAATATGTCGAACCAGTATTTGGTTTGAGAAGATCGAAGAATGTAAAACATCGAGGAAGGGTTTATGAAGCTGACCGAAAGGAGGAGGCTGTGATTGAAAAGAAAACAGTTCCAACAACCAAAGTGAAAGGGCCATTCGATTCTCCAGCGTTTGCTATTTCAGAAAAAGTTTCCGTTGTTGGGATAGGAACCTCCAATCGCACATGGGAAGATTATGTGAGTGTTTTAAAAGAACGAGGGGTCAAAGTATTGGTCGACGTGAGAGGTCTTCCCAGGAGTCGATATTTTCCACAATTCAATCGGGCAAAAATGGAAGAAATGCTGCAAAAAGAGGGGATTCAATATGTTTGGTTGGGAGAAACCTTGGGAAATCCTGAAAATGAAAAAGGGGAAAGAACCTTAGAGGGGTTCCAACAACATATGAAAAGTTCCAGTTATGCCGAGGGGATCCAAAAAGTAAAAGAGCTCTCAAAAACAGCGGCGGGGAATGTGGCACTCACCTGTTCTGAGGGGAAGGAATGTGATTGTCATCGGAAGTTTATTTTGGAGGATTTGAAAGGGGCAAAGTAATTTACTCAAACACCACCGTCTTATTATCATAAGTCAAAATCCTCCGCTCCGCATGCATCCTCACCGCGAAGGCTAAAGCGGTTTTTTCCTGATCTCTTCCTTTTCGAATCAAATCTTCCACACGATCGCGATGCGTGACACGGGTTACGCTTTGTTCAATGATCGGGCCTTGGTCTAAATCCTCCGTTACATAATGACTGGTGGCCCCAATGACTTTGACTCCACGGGCATAGGCTTGGTGGTAAGGTTTTCCTCCGATGAAGGCGGGGAGGAATGAGTGGTGGATGTTGATGATTGCATTGGGGAAGGCTTGAACAAATGTAGGACTTAGAATCTGCATGTAACGGGCAAGTACAATCAATTCTACGTTATTCTTTTTTAATAATTGAATTTGCTGCTCTTCCGCTTTGGTTTTATTTTGCGAAGAGACTTCAATGACTTCGAAAGGGATCTTAAAATGATGGGCGACCTCTTTTAGGTCTTGATGGTTGCTCAAAATCAAAGGGATTTCGACATCAATCTCTTCTAAAATATGCCGTACCAAGAGGTCGTAGAGACAATGTTGGTATTTGGAGACCATAACAGCCATTCGGCAGCGTTGGTCGGTGTAAAAAAGAGAATATTGTAGTTTGTATTTTTGCGAGAGTTTTTTGATCTCGGTGGCGAGTTCAGTTCTACTCAGTTGGAATTTGGCTAGTTCCCATTCGAGCCTTAAAAGGAAGATTCCTCGTTCCAAATCAGTATGTTGGTTCGAATCAACG
>JBGTGJ010000013.1:0-4401 GCA_041746775.1 bacterium | reverse complement strand
GACCGATGAACCGAATGAATTTCAGTCATGGATGGATGAAAAAAAGGCTCAACTCTCTTTTCTCTTCGCAAAAAATCCGAATGGTGGACTCGATGTCTTTCAAAATTACGATTCGGAAAATCGCTACATCGAATGGAGTTTTTATACCTCGGAAGGGGAATTCTTATTGCAGTTTGGATTTTCTCTCAATGAAGTCGCTTATACCTTACATTCAATCAATCCTCATTTACTTCAAATTAACTCTTATGCCGCGAAACATTTACCGGTGATCCAAGAGAGACTTAAAAGACATCCCAAGGTTTTGGAGTTTCTGAATCTTTACTTGCAGCAGAATTTAGCGATATAGTTTGGACATGCCAGAATTACCCGAGGTTGAAACGATTCGCAGCAGCCTGCGTGTGATTGAAGGGAAAAGAATATCTTCCATTCAGTTTTCTAAACTTGCACCCATTGAAACAACGCAGCCTCAGGCCATCCTTCGTACTCTGAAAAACTCCATCCTCAAAAAGCTTGAGAGAAGAGGGAAATATCTTCTGTTCAAAAATCAGGAGGACCACTCACTCGTCTTGCATCTTGGAATGAGCGGACAGCTTCGCTACCAAAAAGAAGATTCTCAAGAGAATGACCATCACATTCATATGCGTATCGGTTTTGAAGATGGCTCAATCCTCATCTTTCGGGATCCAAGAAGATTTGGAACTCTTTCGCTAACCAAGGAGCCCAATGGAAAAGATAATCTTTTTCTCACAAGACTAGGACCCGATTATCTTTCACCGGAACTCTCCGAAGAGCTTTTTATCCAACGTTGTCGCAAACATCCGGGCTTGAATCTAAAAGCCCTCACCCTTCATCAAGGGATTAGTGCAGGGCTAGGAAATATCTATGCATGCGAAAGCCTTTACCGAGCCAAACTAGATCCGCGAAAAAAAGTAGCAAAAACCAAAGACCATCGTTTAATCGATCTCTTAACAGCAGCTCGTGAAGTTTTGTTATTAGGAATCGAACATGGAGGCAGTAGCCTCCGAGATTATTTTGATGGGTTGGGAAACCGTGGAGTCATGAAAAATTTTCTTCAAGTCTACGACCGTGAGGGGGAACTGACTCTGGATGGAAAAGGGAAGGTCAAAAGGATTGTTCAGCAAGGGAGATCGACCTTTTTTGCCCCTGAGGTTCAAAAATAAGGTTCATATTGACTAAAATGAGAAGCGATAATACAAGAGCCCACGTTTCACGCTTCACTCTTCACGCTTCACGAAATTTGGGGACGTAGCTCAGTTGGGAGAGCGCTTGAATGGCATTCAAGAGGTCGGCGGTTCGATCCCGCTCGTCTCCACTTTATATTTCAAGGACTTAGAAAAATCAGCTCTTAAGCCAAAACCGATTTTCCCATAATCCTCCCACAAGCTCACTAGTTTCTCATTCCTCCCACAACTTGAAACTTCTGTTTGGCCAATTCTCGGATCGTCGGAAGCGCCTGTACGGCCGCAATCTTTTGATCGTCACTGACCTCGGTATAAATATCCATCGTGAGTTGAATTTTGGAGTGACCCAAAAGTTCTTGAGCCACCTTGGGATGAACATTGTTTCGAGCCAACAACGAACAGAAAGTTTTTCTGAGGCCGTGAGGTGTCACTCCTTCGATACCGATTTTTTTAAACAGCTTCTTCAAGCTGAGGCGAATACACTTGAGTGGTCTTCCATCCGGATGACAAAAGACATAGGCCCGCTGAATTTCATTTCGAAGAAGATGAGTTTCTTTAGCGCTCCCTTCGTAGTGCATGACGGGATATTTTTCCCAAAGAACCTTAAGCTCCTCCATCAAATCGTCCGACATAGGGATCACCCGTGTCTTACGATTTTTCGTTTGGCGAACTTTGTCAGAGACGATGCGCAGTAGGCGGTTCTCCCAATCGATATCTTCAAACTTCAGTTGAGTGACTTCGCCAGGTCGCATCCCTGTATAGACCATCACTTTTATCAATGAACGCGTCCAAGGTTTGGCCGCATCCAATAACTGGCCCAATTCATTCATGGTCAGAGAACGGCTGCCCATCTTGGATTCCCTAAAAGGACGAATCCCTTCTATCGGAGAGTTTCTAAGATAGCGCCATTCCTTCGCCTTGTTAAAAAGGACCCGGAGGGCATTAAGGACAATATTCTTGGTTCGATTACTGACTCGAATCTCACTTAAGAATATTTCAACGTCCTCTCTATTAATCTGATCAAGCCTGAGACCACGAAAACAAGTTTTGGCCTTTGAAAGACAGTATTCGTACTGCGTCACGGTATTTGCTGATCTCGCTCCTTGAGCGAATTCTTTGAGAAATTTTTCACAAAACTCGCTAAAAAAAAGCCGAGTCGTGCGAAAGTCCTCGTAGGTTCCATTGAGAATTTCATTCAGGATCAGTTTTTTTCTTTCTTCCGCCTTTCGCCGGCCTATCGGACCCAGGGTGATATGACGATCTGTTCTCCCTTTCTGGCGGATGACCACGTAGTATCGCTTTTCTTTTTGTTTTGTCTGATATTCTCGAAGATAGACATTTACCTGCATTGAAGCACCTCCTGAGCAGGGTCAAATGTCTCCTCTTGTGGAAATACGCGGTGTGCAGACCTCCTTTCCAACCACTCAATGACCTTGTTGGGGAGAAACCGACATTCCTTCCCTACGAAGAAACGGGGCATCCCTTCCCGATTGTACTGGTCAATCGTGGACTTTGAGGCTTGGAGGTATTCACAGAGCTCGGAGGTGGTCAACGGTTTTTCCAGATTCATAGATAGTGGACCTCCATCTTTGAACCTGGAAAGGTTTTTAAGGCAACTTCGTGGATAAAAATGTCATCAAGGGTCCATTTGTAGATGGAGATTTTTTTAGGGAAGCCAATACGAATAAGATTTTGCCTCCATGCTTCAAATAGATCATGAAGCCATCGAACTCGCTTTCCTTCTGATTGGAGTTTTATAAACGGTTCATCATTTCCTACAAAATAGGTCTTCCCATAGGTGGGGTCTTCTACTCGGATAATATAAGGTCCGTTGCAAAGCTCTTGGGAAGTAAGTTTGAGGAGGGTCTTAATTCCTACGATTCGATATTGTTCATTTTCATAAATCGCTACATGGATTTTCCCCTTTTTTGAAGGAGCCATCTGTGTATCAAGAAGGGCTTGGGCAAGATCAAAACTCATGAAACACCCTCCCCTCTTCTATATTTATATCCTCATTTATATCCTCATTTATTTCCTCTTCCCCCTCTATAAAACCTACATAACCTACGGAATCCCACCGGGGGACCCATTTTTCCGTTAATGGAAAATCTTTTAGGGCGGGATTAACCTTGAAAATATTTCCCGGCTTCCTCCCCAATGATTTTTCTCTTTCGACAGGAACTTCTTTTAGTATGCCATGCAGCTCGAGTCTCTTGAGGATCTTGTAAACCTCTTCCGACTGACTGCAGCCAGCCCATCCCATCTGTTGGATGTAGCGAGGTTTGACCTCTTCAAGTCCATTTTTTTGGATATGCTCTGCAACGATTCTGGCTTGGGTAGCCTCTTCATCCTCGCCAATCAGAGAAAAGGCAGCCTTGGCATGATCGATCAGGCATTGTCCTAGGATGATGGCAGAAGCGATAATTTTTTCGTCGATCGGTTCATTACATGATTTCTTTTTCACTGAGATGGAAGGCCAAGGCAATCCTTCCCACCTGCCCGGCTAGCTTACTAGCCCATCCTGAAATCGATCGAAGATCTCCCCCAGGGGTTTGTTGACCCTCAACTATTTTTGCAAACTCTCTCCAGAGCAGTTGAGCTTGAGAAGTTAGTTCGATCGTGGGGCTTTTTTCATAAAGTCGAAGATGAAGAATATGTTCGATGGTGCTTGTCCATTCATTCAGAATGGTGGGAGAAAAAGATTTTGGATCATCATATTTTCTGGTTCCTCGGGGATCAGGGGGAATGAACCAAAGGAATCGATCGACAAGCCCACGCCCCCTCAACATTCTATCTCGTCCAATCGTCTGCAAAACATTTCTTTGAGCGGTAAGACAGACACTGATGAGCTGTTCCTTGCATGATGGAGAATCCCCTTTGACCCGTGTTGCCTTTCCAGGATCCCCGGCATGTCCAGCGAGCCAAATGCCTAAGTCAGCCCCTTTGGTTCCGGAATATCTGCCAAAACCTTCTAGGACAGAACCCCCTTCTGCGGAGAAAACTCCGATCGATCCATTATCCGCGACTAACTTTCTTAAACTCTCGCTCGTCGTATCTTCGGTCCATAGCTGAGGCTTGATCGGTTCTTGTTCCAATATTGCTTGAGCCTCAGTCATCTGGGTAATGAGGGATTCTTTTCCTCCATGATCTTTTGCTTTCTTCGCCTGATGCCGGCAATCTCGGATCGTTTCTTCGGCAA
>JBGTGJ010000012.1:0-2610 GCA_041746775.1 bacterium | reverse complement strand
TGTCGATCTCTTCAATGTTCAGCGCGCCTCGTTTTTAATTTACGATCCCAAAATAAAAAAATTGCGTGTCGCCACCTCCCGTGGGCTTTCCCCTAAGGTAGCTGCATCGCTACAGATCACTCCTGGAGAGGGGATTTCCGGTTATGTTTTCAATACTTCTCGCCCTTTATTAATTTCTCAACTGAAGGGTTTAAAAAAGAAAATTCCCAGCGTTCATCCAAGGCGTTCCTATCAAACCAGCAGCTTTGTTTCGATTCCGGTGATTGTTTCTCCGTTCCAAATTGGAGAAGAGACACTTGGGGTACTTAACTTAACGGATAAGAGAGATGGAAGTAAGTTCACCTCTAACGAACTGCAAATTCTTAACCTGATGGCCACTCAGGCGGCGAGTTTGTTTCGTATTCGCGATCTATTTGAGACGGTTCAATCTCAAGAGGGATTGAAGCGTGAATTAGAGATCGTTCATCAAATTCAAGACCGCCTGATCCCCAAAACATTTCCTCAAATCGGGGATCTGGAGGTTTTTGGAAAATGCCAACTTTCGCCGCGCGGGGGAGGGGATTACCTTGATCTCGTCAAAATGAAAGATCGACTTCGCGGAGTGATTGCCGATGTTTCAGGGCATCATGTGGGATCAGCGATTACGATGTCGGCGTTTCGTTCGATCTTTCGTTCGTTGGTTTATGATCCCACCACGCCAGGATTTCTACTCAAAGTGATGCGCTGGGGGATGCATGAAGATCTCTTGAAGTTGCAGCAATTTATCAGTGGATGGATCTTTGAATATTTCCCCTCGGGACAACTCACGGTGTCCGGCGCGGGGCACCCGCCGTTGTTGCATTACCGGGCCTCGTTAAAAAAATGGGACTCGATTGAATCGGGGCATCTTCCACTAGGGTTAGAAGATGACTCGCGGCCGCAAAATAAAAAAATTATTCTTGAAAAAAATGATCTACTCTTGATGTACACTGATGGCTTGTTTGATCCGAGAATGCGCGAGACTGGGTTTGATAAACAGCGGTTGTTGGATTGGATTGAAAAACATCTCGATCTTACCAGCGAAAAATTGACTGAGCAATTATTTGATGAAGTCACTCCTCATCATCGTGCCCTCGCTTATCCCGATGATATCGCTTTATTCCTCTTGAGAAGGAAAAAATAATGAATCTGCTCGACCGCTTTCTGGGGAATTTCTCGCAAGAATATCAGCAGATGAAGCTGGGACTCCATCGAGTGCAAGAAGTTCTGCAAGAGTTAGGAAATCCACAAAACTCCTATCCTTCCATCCTCATCGCAGGGACCAATGGAAAAGGTTCTGTCGCCCGAATGGTTGAATCAGTTCTCTTGTCGGCAGGTCAAAAGGTGGGACTTTACACTTCTCCCCACCTGGTGCGATTTCAAGAAAGGATCCGAGTGGGGGGAGTAGAGGTTAGTGAAGAGGGTTTGCTAGCTATTCTGGAAGATATCCAGATCCCGTTGAAGCTCGATGCGGAAGGGAACTGCTGGACCCCTCACCAAGAAAAACTGAGTTGGTTTGAAAAAGTGACGGTTTTGACCTTTGAGGTTTTTCGGCGAGAAAAAATTTCTCTCGCCATTCTTGAAGTCGGATTAGGTGGAAGATTAGACGCGACCAATGTCGTCGAACCTCTCCTTTCCGCAATCACCAGCATTTCACTTGATCATACGGAAATATTAGGAAACTCCATCGAACTCATTGCTCGAGAAAAAGCAGGGGTGATGAGAAAGGGAAAACCGGTTATCTTGGGAGCCTTGGATTCAACTGCGCTTCAGGTATTGGAGATGGAGGCAGAACTAGTTGAGGCACTTCCCATATTAGTAGGAACTCCGCGAGGTAGCTCCACCGATTTTACTTACAAAAAATATACTCAATTATCGATTCCGCTTTTAGGGAATCATCAACTCAAGAATGTGGCAGTCTCGATCGAGATTTTGGAAAAGTTAAATGCTTCCGGTTTTTCGGTGACTGAGGAAGATATCGATCAAGGGCTTTCCAAGACCACTCATCCAGGACGTTTAGAATGGATGCCAACCAAACCTCCCATCTTACTAGATGGTGCTCATAATCCCGAAGCCCTACATGCTTTGGTCGATTATCTCAAAAAAGAGGTGGTTGGGAAGAAGGTCACCTTGGTGTTGGCGATGATGCAGGATAAAGATTTTCAGACCGCATTAAAAATCTTACAACCGTATGTCCACCGGTGGATTTTTACCGAGATTGCTTCTCCGCGATGTGTTAAAATTTCTCAGTGGAAAGAGTTAAGTGAAGCATATAGAATTTCTGCGGGGTTTTTTGGGGATCCTCATCAAGCTTTAAAAGAGGCTTTCCGTATCACCTTAGAAAATGAAGTCATCTTAATTACCGGTTCTTTTTATTTAATTGGAACTTTTCGAGAAAACTATGCCGCAAGAAAAACCTATTAATCGTCAGACTTGCTTAGAATATTTACAGAAAGAAGTTTTCACTGCTAAATCGGTCTGGAAGAAAGAGTTGCATCACCGAGCGGCGGCGGAAGAGATTGGGCTTGAGATTGAAATGTTGCCCGTTCGGCCTGTATCCGATCAAGTCATTCCACAATTAGTCCCGCTTTA
>JBGTGJ010000011.1:0-16603 GCA_041746775.1 bacterium | reverse complement strand
CCGATCAATTATGGAATGTTTACTACCCGCATCACGAGGGAGGAAATCCCGTATTTGGAAAGATTTACAAAATTTTAACAGATATTCAGTATTACTACATGAGTCGAGATGTCTCAGGCTCTTTCTCTGAAGCTCCAACAGGGCAGGTGAAGGTTATCCTTCACTAAATGTTTGATTTTCTCCGCAACTTTTCCCCAATTCACCCGATAATTATTTTCGAGCCTTCTACTTCAGGCAATTTTAAATTGTCCTGTAATCTCAACATGTTTTAAAGGTCTTTCATGGGCAGCAGCATCAAAATTCCACTCTCCGATGAGGTCATCAAAGAGCTGATTCGCCATCATCAAGCTTTTTTTGAGCCCGTCACTTCCGTCGACATGTGCGTCAAAGATAAGGAAAATGAAAAGTGCCCTAATGGTGCCGGGGTTGGAGTTCAGCTGCGTGATCAGGAGACAAAAGTTGAGGCACAGTTAGATGAAAACGGAAATCTCAAACTGCTCTATAAATTTGTTATCGATAATGATCGCGATCCCACCAACGGGAGAATGTATAAGCATGATGAGATCGTATATTATAAAGATGGTTCCGATCCTAGTTATAGGTATGGTTATGAATATAATGGGCGTGGATTAAATAAAAAGCAATGGGAGGGCTGGTTAGAAAAAATTAAAAAAAATGTTGATATTAAGCTGACACCCCAAGCTTTAAAAGATTTTGCTGAAAAGATCGCCCCTGCTTTTAGTCGCTATTTCGAAAAAAAACATCTTGAGACATTCTCTCAAAATGCTCCCTTCTTAAGAATCGACGAGCTACAAAAAACCTTTAAAAAATTCATTAAGCAAAAACCCAATGCTTCTCCCGAAGAGAGCTCCGAAGACAATACGATGGTGTTCAGACCCTTTAACCAACGCTCGTATTACACCATTATTCGCAATGATTCTACCACTGAGGTCATTTTTAATTACGCACTAGTTGATCGAAATTCTAAAACCTCGGGTCTAGTGATGATGCAGGACCGCTTCATCTTAGCGAGCAACATGCTCAATTTGATCGGTTACAAACGGAATTATCTCGAACCCAAGGGAAATCCCAAAGAAGAAGGATGGGATGATTTCGTCAAAGAATTACGGCTATTGCCAGAACCTGCGATTGAAGAAGCGGAAAAGTTTATCGATTTATTTGTCCCTGCTATCCTTGAAATTCCTGATTTTGAAGAAATGGCATTAAGGGCTGAGAAATTTGAAGGAAAAAAACCAGATCTCACGGAAGAAGAATTTCACCAGCTAAACCAAGAGCAAATAGAGAAAGAAAAGGAACTCCCATTTTCTAAATTTGATCCAGAGCTTTTGGAAAGATTTAAGTATGGACAAGAATATTTTAAACCACTTCAACGGGTCTTGGGAGAAGAATTGGTTTTTGATGTAGCCGACGCTCCCGTGAAATTTGTGGTAGAGTTGCATGGTCAAGAAACTCGAGTTCATCTACGTTTTACCTTTCAAGAGAATGGCCACAAAAAATCTGAGGAACAACTCGACTACAAGGAGACCTGGATTTTTGAGGGAAAAGCGTTAAAAAAGATCGAACACCAAGTCAAAGCTCAAAAGATAGAAAAGGGTTCTCCCCTTGATCAAGCTCACCAAAAGTTACTCGCAAAAATAAATTCGAACTCACTTCCTTCTGCCAAAGAGGCTTACGCCCAAGAATTTGCGAAGCTGCTGACCCCACTTCTTGCCCCTCATCTTGCTTACGCAGATCAAAAGCTAGCAAAGGAGAATATCGATCCGAAAATATTCAAACAATACCCCCTCATTTTACAACTTTCCGCAAAGTATTCCATTCAAGTCGTCGAAGATATTTATAGTGAGTTAGTTCCTCTTTTGTATCGGGCTAACATAGAGGTCAAAGAGCGGAATCTATTGCTCACGATGTTAGAAGCTCACCGTTATGGGGATCTGAAGGAGTTGCAAAAAGGGGTGCAAAGCCTTGGGGAAAGTCTCCAAGAGAAAGCGGCAGCGTTAGAAAAAAAGAAAAACGATAAACAAGAAATTCCGATCGAAGAACAACAAGCTTTTGAAAACTTGTATAGCTTAAAGCTAGTCCTGGAAGCCACTTTTGCAGAGAAGTATGATGTTGCCTACAAGATGCTGAATGCAATTTCTTCCGAAAGAATCCGGGGAGTATTTCGTTCTCCGTTATTAAAAGTCGTCAAAAAGCAAAAAATCTTCGAGACATTCAATATCCTACAAGTTTTAGGGGCTGAACAGATTGCGTTGCGCGCGAAAGAGGGGAGTAAATGGTATCAAGGTCAAAAGATTAATAAGGCTGCTGAAGAAAAAGCCCTGAATGAAATTGTCGAGAAAGGGATGTTGCAGGTTTTTAGCGGTTCGGCAGAGGATTTGGTTTCAGTCCTTCAAGAGCTGGTTCGTCATTCGGGGAGCTCACCTCTTTCTGCTGAAGCGAAAAAACTTACCGAAAGGCTTCTGCAAGATTCCATCATTCAAGAAATTTCGTTGGCAGGCCAAGAATTATCCCCGGTGATTCAAGCCTCTCGTTACTTTCATCTTGCCGATAATATTCTTTATAAAAATGATTACTTCCATTCAGCCAAGTTGATCGCTCAGTTGGTAGCTAGAGATAAAATGCCGAAGAGCCGTGCGATGGAAAGTTTGGATATTTTTAAATTGATTGCTGAAAAAAAAGTGGAGCAGCAGCGGGATCAAAAACTTGAAACCCGTATGATTGCCTTTCAGCAAGATCTTCATGAATCCGAGAATAAGAAAGATTCGCAAGACCCTTCCAATTTGGATGAAATGATTGACGAGCTCAAACGGCATGAACAGATCAAAGAAGAATACCAAGAAATGTGCGAGGTTTTCGATCTTTCTTCTGAAGTCTTTAGCTTTCAAACGTTTTATGAAAGCCAAAATGGTAAACTGCTGCCAACAGATATTGCTAATAAATCTTCCCGTGAGCTGATGCGAGAAGTTGAAGAGTTGGTCAAGCTGTCTCCTCCACTCCAGACCATTCAGGTCACTCAAAAGGTAACTAAAGCGCTGATCAGCAAGGTCATTGGAGCCGCAGGAAATGAATCCGATAAAACCGTCTTTGAGATTTTACGAGATCTCAAGAATCTTCATCCGCTTGAAGAAGGGGTTCGAAGTAATATTCTCGCTCAGCAACCTTTTCAGGTGATCGATCAAGTCAGCTCGATTCAAGATTCAGCAGAACGGCTGCAGAAGTACTCCAAGATTTTAGAAGACTTAGCTAAAAATAATCTCGACCTACGTGAGCCGATTCAAGAAATGGTTGCCGGTTTTAACCGCCGAGGAATGCCCCCTACCACAGCTCTGCAGGGGATCTTATTAATCGGCGGTTTGCTGTTGGGAAAATCGGAGTTTCATCAAAAGCAGATCACCAAAACATTAGAATCGACAGTTCTCAGTTCTAAACTGGCATCTCAACTGGGGGAAAATGATTTAGAACATTTTGGTTCTATTGAGAAAAAATTAGCCAACCTAGCTTTTACTCAACCCAATAAGAACGCGATAGAGCTTCTTACTTTGTTAAAACCAGAAGAACTTTCCATCGGTGAAAGCATACTGCGGGAGAAACTTTTAAAAGATAAAACCTTGCAGGCATTTGCTTCGGTTGCCTCGGATCCTTCCGTCTTGATCAGGGGGTTCGAATATCAACAATTACTCAAGCAGGATTTATTAGCCAAAGAAGGATTGAAAGAGGTCCAACAGAATTTGGCGTTTTTACAAGCCAACAATAAACTAGTCGACTCTTATGGAGATTATCATCATGACGAGGAAGACAGCGAGAAACAAGGATTTTTGAAGGCTCGTCTCGAACTTGCCAGGCATCAAATAAAAGAGATTTTTAAAGATGATAAGAAATTAGAAAATTTTAAAAATGATTTCGAAAAACTTGAAACCGCTCAGAAAAAGTTAGAAGCAACCCAGCGCCAAGGGGATAAGACAACTCCTGAAGAACACACCAAGTTAGTACTTACTGTTGAGCAACTTCAAAAAGATTTTGCCAAAAAAATGAAGACGCTGAAGCACCCGAAGGTGGAAAAGGGGTATGAGTCTCTTAAAAAAATCGAAGCTGAAAATAGAGAATTAACCCAAGGGCCTGCTCTCGCCTATGTGCATTTTCAAACCCGTGTCAAAAATCTCATCGAAAAGCTTGAAGGAAAGTCGAACGTTTGGGTCGACATTCAATACGGAGCTCCTAAGGCCTGGAAAGAATTAACCAAGCCGACCACATTGGCAGCGATGGGGATCGCCCCGTTTGCGGGAGTTGCCGTGGAGATGATGGGATTACGATTATTAGGAAGTTTGGCCACTCGTGCAGGAATTTTGGGTTGGGGTGGAAGAGTCGGAGCGAGCGCGGTCGGAGGAGCTGCCGAAGGGTGGGCGTTTACCACACTGCACAAATTGGGGGATTCGACTTTCTATCATTCCGAAGGGCAGTGGGACCGTTACTGGCAAGATGTCCAATCGAGTGTGTCAGTGTTTACCGGATTGCGCGCAGGGCATGGTGGTGTCGCGCATTTTTCGCAAAATGTTTTGGCCAAGGGGAAATTAGGAAAGTTTTTTGGTGGTTATGCGACCCCTAATCCTGGAATGACCATGGCGCAGACGCCGATGGGGAGAATGGTTCCTCACCTCACCGCGGGAGCTGCGGCCCCTCAATTGACCATGGCTGGAACAAAATTGACGGGATTACTTTCACACACCGCTGGTGTTGGGGCGATGTTGGGGGCCGGATACTTCAATCGCGCGGTTGGTTGGCAGCTAGAGGATCCCACGCAGCCAAAGAAGACCTGGAAGGGGCATCTCGCCGAGGCGGTCATTTCTTATATTCAAGCGATGCTCAGTTTCAATGTGGCGAATGCCGCGACGTTGGGACGGCTGCAAGGTTCGCTTGGTCAATATAAACTGAAATTACAATTCATGAAGACCCCGCAATCTCAGATCACGATTCCGCAGGGGATACACATCACCGATCTAGTGGGTGGCAAAGATATTCCGCTCGATCATCCGATTTTACAAGCGATGTCACGAGTTCCGCGTGACCAACAACTTTCATTGGCGCGCAAGGTGGCAGGGGCAAAAGATCTACCTCAATTACTCAAGAAACTTCGAAAAGATTATTCCGACGGCGCGAGAATTCTGCTCCACGACCTGCAAAAAACGTTGGCTAGTCATGGGAGAATCGCCGATCGTCCCACTCAATTAGGTTATCAATCGACGATCCGTGATCTTATGATCGGAGAGCGCGAAAAATTGGTGAATGGGACGAAGCGACTACCCAAAGCAGAACTTGAGGCTGAGTTAGCAAGGCTGGTGGAGAAGCAGTACGATCCTTCGCGATACGATGTCACCTTTAAACCAGAAGTTAAAGTGGATGAGGTTGGAGAAGTAGAAGCCAATTATTACCAAGCCAGATCACTCCAGATGCTTGAAATGCAGGTGACGATGGCTCGCGACTTTAAGCAATTGTGGGAAGTGTTGACTCGAACCGCGGTCGAAAGTCTGGATGGTTTTAAGTTTGAGGAGATTGCATATCGAATTCAAAAAGAGGAGCTACTCAGGCTTGTAGATCGCCTCGAACATAAACACAAAAAGCTGGGTGAAGAAATTAAAGAGTTAAAAGAGAAAGAAAATTCTGCCGAGACAATAGAAAAAATTGAGCAGAAAGAAGCGGAGTTTTATGACCTTGAGGAGAAAAAGCTTGGATTAGAGATGGCTTTGGAACTTCGTGCTGGAGAATCTAAAGATGCCGTGGAAGATCCTCTCAGCACTATCGAATCTCTTCCAACTACTTTTGGGATCCGTCAAAAGGCCCGAGACCTTTTTGAGCAAAGCGAGAATCTGACTGCTTTCCGATATGACAAAGCACAAAAAGACAAACTCATTGAGCTAGTCAAAGAATACATTCAATTACATCTCCCCAATAACGATTTTCATTTTGCCCAAACTACGTTGCGCCATGCCTTAGATCACTTCACCCCTGCGGCAAAACGGATGTTGCAAAAATTAAAACCCGGAAAATTTGTTCTTAATGAAGGGGGAGAGCGAGTTTATGAACCGGGTGAGTTGGATTTGGTGCTTGGTGTCTACTTTGGTGAGGCAGAGGGACGCGAGGTTCCTGTCGATAAAACAATGGCAATGGCACGTATGCTTTCGCAGGTTGGTGTCAGAGAGCCGATGAGTGTCCTTTATCATTTGCCCAAACATCCCGGCTATGCACGCGTGGTCTTCAAGGGGACACAAGTCATCAACGGAGATAATATTTTAGTCAGGATACGGGCTACAGATGCCGAAGCGGTGGGGCCGCTTCCTATCCCGTTGGAAATTGAGCGAACGGTGGCCGAGGCGAAACAATATGTGGCTGATCATCCTGACCAAAAAACAGCCAATCCTATCTATGATCCAAAGACTAGAACTTATCGGACTTGGTTTATGGGTCGGGATGGAATGTCGGAGTTAAGACTCCGAATTTCTGAAGATGGAGAAGTGAATGGGTCACTCCAATACGCCACGGCGAAAGAAAAGACCGGATTAGCCGAGGGGTTACAAAAATTAAAGAAACGGCTGGGGAATAATTTTAAAATTTCCGAACTCAAGTGGGATCAAGTCAAAGAGGCATTCAAGGGAGAAGATCCACTCCAAAAGCGGTTGGATCAATTAAAAAACAAATACCCAGAAGGATTTGATCTCAAAAGAACCGACCCTGAAAAATTACAAGAGTCGATCCCCTATCCTCCAACTTCCAAGATGAAAGAGCTGACTCAAAAAATGAGTGAGCTTTCACAAGCGGCACGAAGGTTTGCAAATCGGTCAGATTCTAAAAAAGATAAAGATTCGCCTCCTCCTCCACCTGCTATCGATGGAGAGGGGAAGAAAGCTGAATCAACAGAGTCCCCTGCTGGAGAAGGTCCAAAAGGCGGGACGTCGCAACGGGTTTTGCCTCATGACTCCGAAGCGTTTTTTGGTAACTTTGATCCACGAATTGGCCAGATCAATACGAAAATTAAAGGGGAGAAACCTATTAAGAATGCAGAAGGGATTGAGATAGGGAAGGCCCAACTTATTGCCGGAGGAGAAGAGGATGTTGGGCAGTTGACGCCAGCTGATGGTTCTTTGGTTTCATTTGCTGTCAACAAAGGGGGTAGGGGAAAAAATCAGGATTCTGGTTACATCGCAGTTTTTAAAATTGGTGAACAAGAGGTTAAGATATTAGTCGGAGCGGATGGAGTGGGTTCCACACAAGGGGATGTTGCCTCGGGAGCCTTTACTCAGGGAGTTCACGCCAAAGTAGCAGAATCAGCTCACCAAGGAAAAATTCCTACAGCTAAGGAGCTATTTACCGCCGGGGTTGAAGCAATCAAAATTCAACGGGAAAAATATGATAGACCTTCCGCGGACACGACAGGAACCATTGCGGTGATTGTTGGAAGTGAGATGACGGTGGCAAGTGCGGGAGATTCGATGTTGACGGTCAGCTACCGCAATCCTCAAGGGGATTATGAGACGATCGGTTATACTAATATTGATAATTTTCATGATATTATGCTCAACAACTCAGCTGTGAATAACCGCCCCAATTTATATTACTCTAACCATTTGCCTTTAGGAGCCAGGATTACCATTGCAAGTGATGGCGGATGGGGAAATAAAATGGAAACCGCTTCTAACCCCATCGAGCTTGCCGGCGGTGCTTTTAAAATTAGTAAGAGATTTGTGATGGGGGGCTCGGATGAAATCCAACGATCGATTGGCCCTGATTATCCTCCTCTACATCAAGGGGATTTTGCTGCCGTTAATAAATTACTTCGCGAAACAGAAGGAGAACCTAATGCCGCAAGTAAGTTGATGGATTATGTGTTGATGAATATCCAAGAGCCTGGGCAGACGATTCCGCTTCGCAACGGAAATGTAAAACTTCCTACCCAAGCAGAGATTGATAATGCGCTGGTGATTTCTTGCGAACAGGGGGACGCTCCCGCTGTTTCCATGCCATCGGTTTGGCCCGACCTGCAAAACTACAAACCGTTGAAGAAGGTAATTCCAGAACCTACACCATCCGACGCTGACTCCGGCTCAGGCACCTCAGGCCCAGCAGGTTCGGTACCACCAGCGGAGTCAGGGAGTCCTTCATCGGCGCAAGGGGGAGCTCCGGTTCCAGCCATTGCTGCACATGGTCGATCTTTAGATGCCGCAAAGATTGAAGTCATTGTGGAAAAGGACTCTAACGATCATCCAAAAAACCTTATTGTTAATTTTGATGTAGAATCTCCCGAACAGTTTTTCGAGAAAAACAACGCTAACATTCTGCCAGACAGTATTTATCTTCCAAAAACAGGTCTTCCTGAAAATCAAAGCATTCCATTTCAATTGAAACTTGGTAGCGAGACTCTGGTTGGAGAAGGGATCGTCAGTTGGGTAGATCAATCGCCAAAAATGAGATTAAAATTTACCCAATTATCACTTGAAAGTGAAGCGTTGTGGACCGGGTTGATGATGGATAAGGAGAGGAAAGATCAGTTGAGTGCAAGAGGGAGTGGGACGTCGCTATACATAGAATAAATTGAAATGTAGGGGAGGGTGAAATCATGGGGGTCATTTGGGTTTGATTTTCAAACCATCATTTTGAATATTGTCCGGATCCAAATCCCATTTGGCGGGATTGCTTTGGATGTATTGGCGGATTTCCAGCAATGATTTTTCATTGCGGATGATGTGTTCGTAGTAGTTGCGTTGCCAAACAGGTGTACCCGTTGTTTTGCAGAGAATATTTATTTTGCGCGACGAAATGGATTTCAAAGCCCGAACAATTTCAAACAACCCATGCCTCGTAGGGGCGGGTGAAAATGATTTTTCGGATGAAAAATCATTTTCACCGCCCGTCCCCGCACCACCGCCAAAGTATCATAAATAATCACAATCTCATGAACATGATTCGGCATCACAACAAATTCATCCAATTGAATATGAGGATAGTGATGCGGTAAGTCATCCCAAATTTTTTCAACAATTTTTCCTAATTCGTTGCAACGCATTTCCCCATCCACAATTTCCCCAAACAGATGCTTTCTATTTTTGGTGCAGATCGTCACGAAATACATCCCGTATTGTGAGTAATCATAATCAGGGAAGCGGATCGATTTTCGTTGGGGGAATTGTGGGTCAGACATGTGTTCTGAATAAAAGCAATTGAAATGCCAGATGAGACCATCATGCGGGGACGGGAGGGTGAAATGATGGGCCAAAAACGCCCATCATTTCACCCTCCCCTACGGGATTGATATCATTCAATATTTCCCCCCTTCATATTTTTTGCATTTTTCTCTTCCACCCCCACAACTTTTCTGTACATGAGCCGATAATTTTTTTGGCTAGGTGTGGGGTTGTCACATTTTAAGAGGAGAGGTAGGGGTTCCACTATATTCCATTGGTTTTGGAACATTAACCGCTATGAGCATTCCTTCCGCAAAAACAAAATTTTTCCCGGGGATTCAAAACAAGATCGAAAAAGATCATTTTGACTTGTTCAAACCGCTGCTCGATCTGTTCAAAGATGAAAAAGGGAAATGGCCGGTTCATCTTTACTTTTTAAATCGTGAAGCGAAGGTCGAGGTGACGAGTGAAGAGGGAAAAGGGTACCAAGTCAAAGTTCGTATTCCATTCGACAATGACAAGAAGTCTGAAAATGGTCGAATGTATATCGAAGATACCTACCAGTTTGATGATCAAGATAATTTAAAAACAGCTTTTCGAAAATCCTTTACGAAGGTGGGACCGGGAGGTCCATTTCCGCAATGGTCAAATAAACTCGCTGGGCAACTTTTAGCCTGTGATGGAAAAAATAATCGAGGCGGAGTTTGTATCGATGAAAAAGATCCACGGGCACAAAAATTTGCGAAAGAAATTTTGGGGCGTTACATTGGCAAGACCGTTGCAAGTGATGGAAAGCTTTATCCTGAAGCAAAGGATGCCTACAAAGATAGTCGCTCTTACTTCATCAAAATCTACGAACAAGCTGCCAAAGAGTATCCTCATCTTGAGTTTCCAGCCGGAGATCCTTCTTCACGATATTCTATTGCTTTCAAAGGGAATGATCTCGAAATCAGAATTCGTTGGGTTTTAAGATCCCAAAACGGAAACGGTGGTAAGAAGAAAATCTTTGTTGATGACACTTATGTGCTTAATGGAAAAGATTTTAGTTTCAAAAGTCATGAAAGAGATTGGGGGCACGGCGGTAAAGGGGAACCGATTCTCAGCGCAGAAGCGCTAGAGCGTCTTAATGCGATGGAGAAAGAAAAAGTTTCGAAGGGGGAATTTGGAGAAGAGAAGAGATTTATCGAGAAGTGGCTGCCTGTCCTTTTGCCTGGATATTTGAAGGAGAAATACGACGAGCTACTTTCGGATCGTTTGCAAGAGAGAAGTTCAGTTGTTGTGGATAAGAAGTCGGTTCAAGAAGAGAATCTAGAGAAAGAGATTGAGTCATCAAAGCGACGGGATGGTGGGGTGAGAGAGCTATTGCCTGTGTTGGAAGAGATGGCGAAAGAAGAGCTACACCAAAGGTATTTAGATCGAGGTGTAATCGCTAGGTTACGGAATAGTGTGGATCAAGAAGGGGAGACCAAAGCGATTGACAATGTGTTTAAGGCTGCCGATCAAGAGCTGAAGAGCAATGCAGGAAAATATGGTTCTATCGTAGATATATTAAGCGGAATCACACTGGAGAATAAATTAGAGAAACAGGTGGTTAGAAATCTTCTGAGTCAGAGATGGATGCAGCGATTCAATCATCTAAGTATGGATTTGGACGATGGGATCCGAGGAGTGCGGCTGTTATCTTTTGCTCAAGATGAGCTGTTAAGACACAAGATGATCAAGAGTGCGGGGAAGGTAGCGGAGCAGCTGAAGGATAGGAAGAGTCTAGAACGAGTAGTGAAAGAGGTCGCCGATTATGCAGCAGAGAAGGGGAGCAATTGGGTAAAGGCGGAGTATCTGTTAGCCCAAATGGGAGAAGATTTGTTGAAGCCTGAGATGTTGGCAGGTTTTCTGGTAGCGCCATTGGCGGGCGCATATTTAGAAGGGGCTTTACTAAAGCTATTAGGGAAGTCCTTTTTAGGGAAGATGATTTCTGGCGCGCTTTCTGTAGTTGGAGAGTCAGCGGTGTTTGTCAGCGTGGGAGCGCTATGGAAGACCCCTGAATTGTCGACGAGGAAAGAGCTTGGGTGGTGGGGAGCGCTGTGGAGAGAATGGGTATTGGGAAGTGCGATGATTGGGGGGATGCGGCTATTTCATGCTGGTTCCGCTGTCGCAAAGAATCAATTGATGAAGAGCAAGATCGGGATCCGCGAGGTAGAAGTAAGAGCAGCCAAGAATAGTGCACAGCAAGAATTAGCGGCGAGTCCATTGGGGAGAGTACATACCGGAACAACAGCACCGAAGTTACCCGAGAGCGCGTCAGGAAAAGCATGGGAGTTAACGTTAGGAGGGAAGCTAGGATTTGGGGCAATGGATTTAGCGTCGGGTGTAGGGGCAATGTATGTGGCAGGAGCCATCGGAAGAAAACTCAAATGGCAGAACGATCACGGGACTTTAGGAAACACGTTTGAGGCGATTCATGGATACACTCATGCCTATTTAGGCGGGAAAGGGGCTCAGATTGTCGGGGGGAGACCCTATTTATCCGCAAATTTGAAGTTACGACTTAACAATGAACAGCTGAAAAAAGCGCGCCCTGCGCTCGATCGTCCAGAACCACCGAAACCATCTCCTCGGCCCCCATCCTCGTCTCCCACTTTTATCATCAGCAGGATCGGTACGTTGGACGCTCCCTTAGAAATCAAGGGGGAAAATCTCCAAGTGATCACCTTTGGACGGGATCCTACTAGTAAAACAGAAATTCAAAGAGGCAGTGGGCAGGGGGAAATTGAAATTGTCCAATTGAATGTTGGAAAAGATAATGATTCGGTTTCTCAAAATCAGGCGGTACTTTTTAGAGATCAACGGGAAAATGTGAATATCTGGTATTTTGTCGACTTGGGAAATCCTTATGGAACTTACGTTAATCGACAACCTCTGACTCCCGGAAGACGATATGTCATTCGTGCTGGCTCGGTAGAAGAGGGGAGTATTGCGATAGGTTCGGAGATACAATTTGGTGATCCACTCAAGCCCTACAAATTTACTTTAGGATTACAGAATAGCCGTGATTTACCAACTGACCGAATACAAGCCTTTATCAATAGCTATGACGGTAAAGAATATAAGGCTTTAGAAACAGGGCATCCGATTCCACCCGCCCAGGCTGTTGTATTTCCATTTCAAGATTTTTTCCCACTCTTTAAAGGGGCACGTCCCGAGGAGATTGGGATGTTGTCTCCGACTGGCAAAGCCTCGAACCATCCTACTGGAGTCATCCCATTTAATCCACGGCAAGGAGAATTAGTCATTCGGCGTAATCCTGCTGATCCTAACTCTCCCATTATCGGCAGAATTTATTCTGATGCAGAAGCTCGATGGGTTCTCGTTCGTGAGCTTGGGGCGCCGGAGATTTCTGTGAATGGAAACAAAATGGGGGAATGGACTTTCCTCAATCGTAAAGAGTTTGATCGTTCCGACAAGATTAGTTGGGATGGTTTAGAATATTCACTGGTAGATGATGTGCCACGAAGTATCAAAGAATTTTCTCCACTCCCTGGACCGCTTCCCGCACCGCATGGAACCAATGGAGTTGCAGTGGCACCCGTGGCGGTACCCACTCCGGTGACAAGCGAAGCGACACAAAGTCTTAATCCCGGAGCGGCTGCGAGTTCTGCACCAGCTCCGACAGCGCCGCCAGCATTGCCACCGGTACCGCCATTTACCCCTATCGCTTCTACTTTAGGATCTTCACCGGGAGTTGCACCTACTACTTCAAGTGGATCGAATCCCGGTATTTCTTCCCCCTTAATTCAAGGGAGAGGGGCTTCTCGTGTAACCGGTCAGATAGTGCTGGATCAGACGCAGGTGGGGGTAGTTTTAGGTGGAAGTGTTTCGGGTGAACATAACATTTCAAACCCTAGTTCCGTGCACTTGGACGCGACTTCTCCGGGGATTTCTAGAAACCAAGCGCCTACCGATAGACAACCGGCGGTTACCATGGTTGGAATTTCTACTGCCCAATTATTTGAACCGGCAGAGCGATTACCCTTTGATTATTTGGGTAGGCTTCCTGTCAATGAACCTCCTCTCACCATCAAAATAGGAAGTGAAGTGGTTGAGACTGAACGTGGATTTACCCGTTATCGAATTTCCAAAGGATTGCAGCCGGCGGTTTCAGGGCAGAAGGTTCATGTGATCAATGATCCCAACTCACCTAATATTGATGTCGAAGTGGTTTACGCCAGAAAAATTTCCGAGGCTCATTATTATTGGTACCTGATCAATCGATCAGGACAAACGATTGTTCCTGGAACCGAAGCCAAGACTTTTGAGAAAGACCAATTGATTCCGCTAGATCAGTACTCTGATTTCACGTTTGTCAGTGATACTCGAATGATTCCGGGAAAGATGGAGTTAACCAAACCTGTTCCTCAAGAAGGGGTGAACCCAGGCGCAACTCAACATGGAGTTTCACGTCCTAATATTGAAGCCGAAAATCAATTTCCGATCGAATATTTATCCTCTCTTTCAGAAGGAAAAGAGCCGATGATGATTGAGGTTTACCCAAACCGAGTGAGAATGCGTGGCAATCAGAATTATACCCGTTATCTTTTAGGTAAAAATCCGGAAGTTTCTGAAGCAGATAAGGGATTCACTGACGTCATGAAAATTGATCATGGGGATATTGAAAACACACATGCCGAGATCTTCTTTTCTAAAGATCCAAGTGACCAGCAATACAAATGGTTTTTAAAAGATCACACCACTTTAATTTTTGTCGATGGAACAGCAGAACCACAGCCTTTTGGAAAACCGATCCCACTACATCATGGACGAGTCATATTCTTAGGAAAACCGAGTGAAACGCAAGGGGGGGTTAAGGTTATTTTCAAGATTCCTGGTGAAGGATCTGAATCGACTCCTCCTCCTGAAGGATCCCTTTCAACACCAGCCCCGTCTAGTTCAACTAATCCTGTCGACGAGTTTAGTTCTTTTGGTGACTTTGATGATCACAGTGCGACCCCTCCGTCGGCTCCTCCAACTTTTTCATTGGAGCCAACTCCTCGAGATTCCCTGAATCCTTTGAGAACAGACGCTTCCGCAGCGACTGAATTTAATGAGCAAGTCAATACAGGAGCGGTAGCCGCTTTCGGAAATGCCCTCGTTCCTTCATTATTGGATCATCCTTCGCATCCTGACATTCCCGGTTTAGCGAAAAGAGAAGTTACTTTTACTCCGGCAGAAGTTGTTTCTCCTCGTCAGCCGATGGTTCTAGGTGAGAAGGAAATGAGTCAGGTGTTGGAGCCATTGGCGACGATGGATGCTGCTGAAGATCTTCCAAGACGTCCCGCCTGGCTTGGGGCTTCAGCCCAGTTGCAGAGTTTCGAGACGGAAGCTCCCAGCTGTGAGAATCTTTTACTTGAAGTCCAATCGGCTGCTTCAGTATCAGCGCCTTCAGAACCTGTTGCCCCACAAGTATTCGGTAGCTCGACGCTTCCGGCATATCCTGTAGCTCCTGTCGTTGAAATAGGTGGTGGTGAATCGGTTCGAGTTTCTCCCATGCATCAAGTGACCCCTGAAGCGATTCGTTCTTCGATAAGAGAAGAAACTCCGCCATCAGTAGAAAGTCGACCGGTTGAAACCACTGCTCAATCTAAGCCTGCGGAGCAAAAAGCGATTGAGACTAAACCGGCTGAAGAGCCTGAAGCGATTGATGCGGCAGAATTGGTTATTGAAGAGGCAAGTGTTAGTTCTGAACTACCAAGATTTGAGCCGGTGGCAGAAGAGCTTTCTTCGGACCTGCTTACGGAAGAACCCCCGCAAGTAACACCATTGCCTCCCTCGCCAAGAACTCCGACCACATCTGCAGCGGTTCAAATATTTCCTTCAGCAACTTCAGTCTCACCCAGGAGAGATTCAGAACTTCCGATATTTACCGATGCTACAACGAGGCTTCCGGGGTGGACACAACGCTTTATAGGTTTAGATGCGAGAGGAATTGATCAGGAGTGTCGTAAAGCCGACAACTTTCCATCCGTGAAGGGAATTTCGGTAGTCGAAGCAAGCTTTTCAGATCCTGAAGGGATTAAGGAACTCGCGAGGCATTTTCCAAAAGAGACCAATATTGTTTTTAAAACGATCATTAATGCTGCTGAAAGGTTAAAGGATGAGCCATTAGGAATTGAACTAAAAGCGAATCGAGATTTTGTGGAATTATCTTCGCTTCCGCGCCGAATGAATACAGAACCAGACCAGGTGTTGCTCATTCATGTGGATACAAAAACCAGTGCCCCAAGTAGCGACCCTTCGATCAATATCGCTAGGGTGCTACTTGGTGTTATGAAAAATGTTTTAACTGGTCAGGTGATGAATGATCCTATGAAGATAGTGGCGCCGTTAAAGATTTCGGAAAATGCCAATACCATCATCGCGATTCACTTTTACTCGGAGAGCTACCCTAGAGTTTTAGCGGGAATTAAAAGGTTATATGCTGAATATGAGAAGCTGTTGGATGCAAGAGGGGTTCCGTTTGCAAGAGGAATTTTAGACCCTGAGGCCGGTAAACAACTAACCCCCTTTGGAATTTTTAAATTTGATGGAGCCGAGGCAGATCCGATCAGAGAAAGAATTGCAGTGGTCCTAAAAGCGGTAAAAGAGGTTCAGCCTTTTGATAATGCAGAGTTCCTAAAAAAATTAATCGAACTTTTTAAAACAAAGAAGATTTCTCAAGATGATTCATTAATACATCCGGATGAATTCTCAAGTAAGCCGCCATCACCCCCTTCACCTCCATCAACTGGCGCTGCACCAAGGCGAACTACTCCGCCACCTTTTCCTGCAAGTCGAAGAAAGTAAGATCAAAATTCTCTACATCTTGAAATTCGCTTTTCGAAACCGTTGATATGCCCTCTAAATGATACCGTGAAGTTTCCGGAATGAATTTGGTTAGAAAGTGAAAGTTTGCTTCAGAGTCGCCCCCTCTTGGGTTAAGAGGGGGTTGGGGGAGTTCCTGTGATAGAAAATACCTCAACAATCCTTTCCAAAACTCCTTCAAAATTCCTCATCACTTCATTATTCCAAAAACGAAGTACTTTAATTCCGTTTGTTTCAAGAAAAGAACTAGGTTCAAGATCGTAGTTTTGATTCTCCTCGAGAGAATGTTGTCCCCCGTCCAGCTCAATGCCGAGTCTCACCTTAGGACAGTAGAAATCCAGAATATACGGGCCCACGCTGTATTGTCGGAAGAACTTTATTCCTTCTAAACGCTTACTTCTTAATCTTTGCCAAAGCTTTCTCTCGGCGACAGTTTGATTTTTCCTTAATTCGCTTCTGTATTTTTTTAAATTGAGACGATTGAATAGAGATTGCATTTCTGGGTGAACCACTTAGCTTTGAAATTTAGTGAGGTACTTTTCTTTCACAGGAACGCC
>JBGTGJ010000010.1:0-4110 GCA_041746775.1 bacterium | reverse complement strand
AATTAAAAACATGGAAACGACCAAAAAACCAATCGCCTTCTTCGACGTCGATAAAACCCTCTGTGACTGCTACAGCGGTTTTCACACAACGATCGAATTAATCCGTCGCAAGATCATCAAAAAACGAAGACTCCTCAAGGCCCTGTTCTACAACGCGATCGGAAGAAGCCATCTCAAAGCCAATGTCCGCCAGATGTATGAGATTGCGATCGCCGACATGGCTGGTACACACATTGATGACATCCTGCAGATTGGAAAAGAGACTTTTGAAAAATATGTCCGACCGAAATTATTTATCGAAGGGCTTGAGGAGATGAAGAGACTGAAGCAAAAAGGGTATCTTGTCGCCCTCCTCACCTCCGGTCCTTACATGCTCATCAAAAATATGGAGGCTTATCTCAAAACCGACGCCTCCTTTAGCAACGGACCGGTCATTGAAAACGGAATTTTGCAAAACCGCTTTCGCGAACCGCTTTGCTACAAAGAGGGGAAGATTCAGGTCGCTCGCGAGTTTGCAGAGCAGCAAGGAATTTCACTGAAGGACTGCCGATTCTATTCCGACTCCATTTCGGATCTCCCGCTTTTAATGGAAGTGGGGGAACCGTTCGCCGTCAACCCCGATCGCCACCTTCGCCAAGAAGCAGAAAAGCGAAAATGGCCGATTCTAAAATTCCAAAAAACCTTAAAAAAACAAAATTTTTCTTAAACTTGCACCCCCTCCTCAGTTTCCCTCATAATTACTGTACCTTATGCCCCTGTACCGCATCATCGCGATTGGTGACTCGCTCACCTATGGTTATCCATTTGGAAAAAACCTTTCCTGGGTCGAACAAACTTCCCAAGCGCTCGGTATCCAGATTCTCAATCAAGGGGTCAATGGAAACACGTTAAGGGAGATTTTGCGACGAGTGATCATCGATGCCATCGATCTAAACCCTGAGTATTGTCTCGTGATGGGAGGGGCCAATGACGTCTATCAAGGATACGATCTTGAATTAATGAAATCTCAACTGATGAAGATTACCCAAAAGCTTTCCGAACATAAGATTAAACCGATTTTGGGAATCCCCCCGCCGATCTTAAACAAGCTCTATGAAAAACAGATGGCCAAGTTTCGTAGCTGGATCAAAACCTTTGCGAAGAAAAAAAAATATAAGGTGATCGATTTTTATTCTGCATTTTTAGATTCGAAAAAGAAGAGGATCATGCGTGTGAATCTGGACGATGAAGTCCATCCCAGTCTCGTCGGTTACAAAGCGATGTCCGAAGCAGCCGTGAAGGTGTTGCAATCTTTACTGTAGAGCAATTCATGAATTGCCCCTACGAATCATCTCTGGTAAGCCTCTCCAATCATGCCCAAGAAAAAATCCCGGAGTTCCAAAAAAAAATCTAGCTACTTTTGGCAATGGTTTGTGATCGCAGCAGTTTCGATTCTGCTCTATCAAGGATTAAAGAATTATTTCTTTTCGCAACCGACATCCTCTAAAAAATCGATCACGATTAGTAAAAAACAAAAGAAAAAAACTCCCCCTGTACCCACCCCTACTCCCACTCCGGCTCCAGTTCTGACACCCCCTGAAGCGGTCCTTCCGGCCAAATGGACCTTTGCTTCTGTAAGTCCTCTACTCCCTAAAAATGCTTACCCGGATAATTTCCAAGTCATTCCCGTTAACGGGGGAGAAAACGCCCTGCTTGCCTACGCCAAAATAATTCCAGGGAAAAAACCGGGTCCGGATGGGCAAACCAACACTCTCCCTGGCATTGCCATTTTTCAGTCCGCGGGGGGAAAATTACAACCTACTGATCTCTCGATGGAGCCAGTTCGAAATACTTTTGGTGAAAATATTCAAAATAAATTGGTCGGAGTTCCCCAATTAAAACAGTCCCCCTTTTCGAATCGTGAACCGCTCTATTCTGCAAAAATTTTTCTCGATGATCCTCGAAATCTGATTGGCCTTGTCAAATTAGATAGTGGAAAACTCTCTTGGGCATCGCTTCAAAATGCGAAAGGGGGGGTTAAACCGGCGATCTTTCTCGAAGGGACTTCGGAAACCACCACACGAAAAGTTCGCATGGAAAAACGCGACGGGAAAGATTACTTGATCATCGAAACCGGAACAATCGACCTGGCGCGTGCCCACGAAGGATATCGATGGCAAGTTGAAGCGTATGCTTGGAATGGAAATGTCTTTGTCTATGATCCCAGCTATCGAAATAAAAAATCTTCATAAAAATTATGCAAACACCCAGGCGCTGGCCGGGGTCGATCTTGAAATCCCTCACGGACAATTTTTTGGTCTACTCGGCCCCAATGGAGCGGGAAAAACCACCCTTATCCAGACGATCGTTGGCCTGGTCCACCCCTCCGCAGGAAAGGTTCGGATATTTGGCGCAGCTGTCGACGAAACCCCTTTGCAAACCAAACAAGCGATCGGTTTTTCTCCACAAGAGGTGAACGTCGACCGATTTTTCAATGTGCGAAGGACTTTGGAGTTTCAAGGGGGTTATCATGGCCTCTCCCCCAAAGCTGCTAAACAACTTGCGATCACTTTATTAAAACAATTTGGTTTGGAGGAGAAAAGCTCCCAACAATTTTACAAACTCAGCGGCGGGATGCAAAAACGCCTGCTCATCGCTCGAGCGCTCATGTGCAATCCCAAAATTCTTATCTTGGATGAACCAACCGCGGGGGTTGATGTGGAACAACGTCATGAGTTGTGGAGTTATCTGCGCCTCTTAAAAAAACGCGGAACGACCATCCTACTAACCACCCACTATATAGATGAAGCGGAAGAGCTTTGTGAACGGATTGGAGTCATCAATCATGGAAAGATCATCGAGCTAGGTTCTCCACGCGAGCTGATGGATAGGTATTGTGAACCCGAAGTGAAAATATCAGTAGAAGGAGTTATCACCCCCGAGGAGTTTTTGGATCTTCCGCAAATTCAGGTCGAACAAAACATCATCACCGCCAAGACCAAGGCGATTGGAGGGATGGTGGAATTGATTCTTTCCAAATTACTCAGCCGCCCTGGAAGAAGGGTGTCGGATATCAATGTCAAGAAAGGGAATTTAGAGGAGGTCTTCATCCGACTCACCGGCACCTCGATTCAACAAGAGGCGTCTGAATGAGAAATCCGATTGGATTTAAAACCTTGGTTTATCGGGAATGTTACCGTTTCATCCGCTTGGCCGGACAAACCATCGCCCCACCGATCCTCACCACCCTGTTGTTCATCTTCATCTTTGGTTATTCGCTCGGCACTCGGATCAAAGAGATCGAAGGTTTTAGTTATATCTTTTTTATTTTACCTGGACTCGCCTCCATGGGGGTGATCAACAACGCTTACGCCAACACCTCGACGAGTCTGTTTATGGCGAGGATGGACCGCTCGATCGAAAACATGCTGGTCTGCCCCCTCTCCTCCACTCAACTGGTCGGGGCCTTTGTCATTGGGGGAATGATTCGAGGATTGGTCGTTGGCTTCTTCACCTTTTTAGTAGCGATCCTCGCCATCGATCTTGAAATCCATCACTGGCCTCATACGCTACTCGTTTTGGCTCTCACTTCGATTCTTTTCTCTTCATTAGGAATTCTTTCTGCCCTTTGGAGTGAAGGATGGGACCAAATCGCCTCTTTCACCACCTTCGTCATCACCCCTTTCATCTATTTAGGAGGGGTCTTCTACTCGATCCATATGCTCCCCCCTTTTTGGCACAAAGTGAGTTTGATCAACCCTGTTTTCTATATCGTCAATGCGATGCGCTACGCGGTGTTGGGGCATTCGGATATCTCGTTTAAATTTTCTTTGGGTTTTTTGAGTTTAACTACCATGCTCAGCTTTTCCTTAGCGGTGTATCTGTTCCGAAGGGGCTACAAACTAGTAAAATAGGGGGTATCCGCACCTCAAACCTCTCTATTAACGATAATGAGATTGAGGTAAGCTGCCATTATGTCCGATCTAAAAGTCGAAGCCCAACTGAGCAAACTACCCACCTGGCTCAATCGTGCCGGCGCGGCAGGAAGTCCATCTCCACCGGTCGAAGCGGGAGCGCGAAAAAGTCTAGGCGAGGTCCCGCCGATTGTTGTGAGAATCACCGATTTCCCGG
>JBGTGJ010000009.1:0-6870 GCA_041746775.1 bacterium | reverse complement strand
ACTTCTTACTTCAATCGATCCTCCGTGCTCTTGCACAATCTGATAGCAAATCGGCAGGCCCAATCCAGTCCCCCCTCGCTCTCTTTTGGTCGTGAAATAAGGATCAAAGATCCTCTTTAAATTTTCTTTCGGAATCCCTTCTCCACTATCTTTCACTTCGACAAATACCATCCCACTTTTTTCTCCACCGAGAACTTTTATCTCTCCGTGGGAGGGAATCGCTTGGAAGGCATTGGTCAGAATATTGGTAAACACCTGCTCCAACCGGCTTTCACACCCCATCACTTCAGGGATATTTTGAAATTCTAATTTCAACTGATACGGCAAATCTTTCCATTGCACTTCGATGCTAGGCAGGATTCTTCGGATCAAGTTTTCCAGGTTCACCGAAACTCGCTCTTGGTGTGGAGAGGGACGGGTGAATTGCAAAACATTTTCGACAATCTTTTTACAACGCAAGGCACTCTGTTCAATCTCTTTTAAGTCTTGGAAAATTTGCGACCCAGGATCTGCCTCTTGCATCGCCAGTTGTGCAAACGCCAAAACTCCTGAGAGGGGATTATTCACGTCATGCGCAATCCCGCTGGCCAAGCGACCTAGTGAGATCATCTTTTCATTTTGCTGCAATTGTTCTTCTAGTTTTCGGATGAGACTGACATCTTGATATTGGATGGCAACTCGACCATCCTCTTCACCTTCCCTCGTCATGATCGGATAGGCACTCGCCAAAAATTCTCGTTGATCTTCGTAAGGAACCAATTCGCTTCGCTGCGGAGCCGAAGCGTTAATACTTACCTGAAGTGGACATCCCAAACAGGGGGCCTCCCGTTTCGCAAAGATTTGATAACAAGTTTTTCCGATGAGTTCTTGAACCTTGACTTGAGCCGATTTCGCCGCCGCGAGATTCGCTCGGTCAATGGTGTAGTCAGAACGAACGATAAGAACAGGATCGACAATCGCATCAAAGGTCGCTTCCCACATCTGCTTCCCTTGTGCGACCACTTCAAAGAGTTTTTTCAGCTCTTCGAGAGGAATCGGATCTTGTATCGAATGATTGCGCCCAACCAATGGAACCTCCCTCATCGAAATTCCCAACTGGGTAAATTATACAAAGGCGTCAGGATATTGTCACTTTTATTCTCATAATAGAGAATTTATTTTTTTCCATATACTTTTCAAATAGTTAAAAACAAGTTGACAGCCCATAGGCCCTTCGTTAGCTTCCGCCAGCTTGAAAACTAACCCCACCACCTATCAAGAAGCAGGCGTCAATATCGACGCTGGAAACGCCTTTGTCGAGGCAATTAAGCCCCTTATAAAAAAAACCAAACGCCCTGAAGTGCTAGCGCCGCTCGGAGGATTTGCCGGCCTTTTCTCTATCAACAAGTTGAAATACGAAGATCCGGTTTTGGTTTCCTCCACCGACGGGGTTGGAACCAAACTTAAACTCGCCAAAGAACTTAATGCCTTTCGTGAAATTGGAGTCGACCTGGTAGCGATGTGTGTGAACGATCTGCTTTGCACGGGCGCCGAGCCATTATTCTTTTTGGACTATTATGCTTGTGGAAAACTTGATGTCTCTAAAGCCACTCAGGTCATTGAAGGGATCACCAACGCCCTCTCCCCGATCAACTGTGCGCTGATTGGTGGAGAAACTGCAGAGATGCCAGGAGTATATCAAGAGGAAGAGTTTGATCTCGCCGGTTTTGCCGTGGGGGTTGTGAATCGAAATGAGATTATTGACGGATCAGGAATTTCGATTGGAAATAAATTAATCGGGCTCGCTTCGAGCGGGATTCACTCCAACGGATTTTCGCTGGTGAGAAAAATTATTGAGGATCAAAGCCTTGACCTTCATCAATCCTATCCTGGGCTTCCAGAATCCTTGGGAAAATTGCTGATGGAGCCAACCATTATCTACGTCAATCAGGTTTTAAATTTGCGAAAAGAATTTTCAATCCTTGGAGTTGCACACATTACCGGTGGCGGATTGTTGGAAAATATCCCTCGAGTCCTTCCAGCACAAACCCAGGCAATCATCGATCGATCCTCTTGGCCTAGAATCCCACTCTTTGATTTCTTGCAGCAAGCAGGAAAAGTCGAAGAAGAAGAGATGCACCGAGTTTTCAATTGTGGGATCGGCATGGTACTCGTCGTCCAAGCCAAAGAAGCTGAGGAAATCACCCAACGTCTCAATTCCTCGGGACAAAAAGCCTATATCATCGGGGAAATCGCTGCCAAAAATAGTGCCCAAGACCCTCAGGTCGTTATCAAATAACTAAACTTCTATGTGAATTGTGACGCTTCACGTTTCACGTTTCACGTTTCACGAATATGAACCTCGTCATCCTCCTCTCCGGCCGCGGCAGCAACATGAAGGCGATCCATCAATCGATCGTCGATGGTCGGTTGAATGCAAAAATTGACTTAGTCCTCTCCGACAACCCGAAAGCCGAGGGATTGCAGTATGCGCAAAGTCAACAGCTTTCGATTGCAGTGATCGAGAAAACTCCAGGGGAATCGAGAGAAAACTACGATCAGCGATTGATGGAGAAAATTGATTCGGCAAAGCCAGACTTGATCGCACTCGCCGGATTTATGAGAATACTCAGCCCCAAATTTATCCAACATTATCCAAATAAAATAGTAAACATCCACCCTTCGCTACTCCCCGCTTTCCCTGGGCTTCACGCGCAACGTCAGGCATTAAATGCTGGAGTTACTCAGTCAGGGTGTACGGTTCATTTTGTGGATGAAGGGTGTGATAGCGGACCCATTATTGATCAGCGGAAAGTTCCCGTACTCCCTAACGACACGGAGGAGACACTCTCAGCGAGAATTTTGGTGGAGGAACACAAACTCTATTCGGAATGTCTGCAACGAATTGCGGAAGGGAAAGTCAAGATTGAGGGATGTAAGATTATCTTTTTATAAAAACGAGAGGAAGCATTATGCGAAAATTTTTCTACACTTTCTTAATCGCCTTATTCATGTTTTCACCAAAACTTGTAACTGCTCGCGAAGGCTTCTCCGTCGGCCTCCAAGGAATGGGAAATTTTTTCCTCACCGACAGCATCCCCAATCTCAATGCTGGCCCGGGTGGTGGAATCTACTTCGATTACCGATTCAATCAGCATTGGAGCATTGAAACCGATCTCTTTGTGAGCTTCCATGATGGCAAAGGAATTTCGGAAGGAGATGACGGGGCCCTCTTCTTAGGTGTTCCCACGGTTGAACTAAAATTCTATCCACGGTCGCATGAAGGGAGAATCGATCCTTATATTCTTGCTGGATTGGGAATCTATGTGCTGACCGAAGGGGATATCGACAATAATTCGGGTGGAGTGGGAGTGGGGGGAAATTTGGGTGTGGGCACCGACTTTTATATTATTGATCACCTATCAATCGGCATCGCTGTGAAATTCCGACCTGTCGCACTTTTGCAGGGAGGTAATACTTCCACTGCATTGATTAATCTTGGGGTGTTGGGAAATTTAGCTTGGCACTTCTAGCCTGGGCGATACCTTAAATCCTCTGATAATACAGCGGTCGTAAGATTAACATTAAAACAGACAAAGTTTTCCCCCTCAGTCTGATCGTTCATCCAGCAAAGCGCAGCGCCAATTGAAGGGCATCTGCCAGAACTTAAAGGATGGACTGTCAATCCTAGTGATAAAAATAAAGACCAGGAGGGAACGTTGCCTTAAATGGCACGAGAGAGGGCTCGGCCCCTCTAATATTAATAGCTTTGAAATGATTCGAGTTATTGAAGGAATATTGAAGTACTTAAATATTTTTCTCAAATATTAAGCAACTTTATTAATTAAATAGGTCGATAATGTGTGGATAGTCTAAGGGGGATTTGATGCCAATTCCAAATATCTGCGAAATAAGATCCAGACAGGTTTCAGACCAAATTACAGATCCCAAAAAACAATCAAAAATAGATAACCATGCCTTTGATTATAAATTGAAACTTGAGGGTACCCTTAAGTTTCGAGCCGACAGGATAGAAAACCATAAAAGCGTGTTTGATATTAATAATATAGGAAAATTTGGGGATTTTACCCAAATTTTTTCTTATCCAAAACTTTCAAACCAAATAGATACCCCTACTTACTCCCCTTCACTGGGTGGATTGGCATCTTCTGAAAATATTGAAAGATATGTCCGTTGCATAAATAGTGGTGCTTTCAGCTGCTCAATGAATTCAATAACCTGGTTTGACATAAAAGAAATGTTTTATCCTCCTTCTGGCGAAACCTCGATAATCACCCAATCACAAAAAAGTGCCGAGCATTATCTAAAGCATGATAAAAACGCTACTTGGATAGGTAAAGCTCTGGTTTATGCTGTCTCATTCTTTCTGTATCCTTTTGAAGTAGAAAAAAATGAAACAATCCAAGAAAATACCACGCATCCAGAAAATCCTGGGTTGACCTCACCTCAAAACGCTTCCAAAGAATCAAATAGTATCTCTCTTGGATTCTAAGTAAGCATCCGCAATTCCCTCCTTGATCTTTTCCCCTTCGATGGTAGGGAAAAGACAATGGCCGAAAAATATAGCGACATTATTATCGCCGGCACTGACCTCGCTGGACTAATTGCAGGGGCTTTTTTAGCAAAGCGCGGGCTAGGGGTAACGGTTCTTAATTTTGATAAAGATGTTTCGGCGGAAAAGAAGACGATTCAGCCCAACCTGGTTACCCATTTAGAAAGCCGTCTTTTCAAAAGCATCCTCGGCCGACTCTCCATTCTGGATCACGAACTGAATATCACTGAAAAATTTGATGTCCCCTATCAAGTCATTCTCCCCAATCACCGCATCGACGTTTATCGTCAGCGTGAAAAACTCTACAACGAATTAAAAAGAGAGTTTCCTCAAGACTTTGAAGTGATCAAAAAGTTTTATGAGGCGATGGATCATTTTGAAGCGACGTTGGATGAGACCAAACTGCAAGATCTAATCTTGCCGGATGGAATAAAAAAACGATGGAAGTTTGAAAAATTTGTCCAAGCGAATGGGCTTAATGATCGGATCTCCGATTATTTAGACCAGCTGGGTTATAACGAAGAGGTAAAAACATTTTTAGAGAGCCAACTCAAATTACTTTCCAAAACTCACTCGGAGAATCCTTTCACCTATCAAATCGCTAAGACTCTAGGAAACGACAATGGAGTCCTTTACGAAATCGAAGGGGGAGTTGAGCATCTTAAGAAAATCTTTTTGGATAAGATCGAATCTTTTTCCGGCAGAATCCAGCACGGAAATAATATCGAACATCTCTTATTAGAAAATCGCAGGGTCAAAGGGATTCAGCTGGATAGTTTCGAAGGGTTTATCGGAGCACGTTATTTGTTGTGGAATGAAGAGATCAAAGGGATCACAAAATTCCTTCCCAGAAATTTTTGGACTCGCAGCCTGCTCAATAAAATCGCGATGATCAAACCGGGTTATTATCATTTTAGTATTCAATTCAAAATCGACCCGCACGTGATTCCGATGGGGATGAAAGAAAACGCGCTTTATATTCAGGATCCTGCTTCGGAGCTCACAGGAGCCAATTATCTCCATCTTCATCTCCTCCGCCCCCACCATCGGTCGGATTCGGAGCCAGCCTTTCTGACCGTTAGTTATCTTCTAGAAGCAGAAAAAATAAATTCTCCCACCGATTATTTTGTCAATCTTCATGAAGAGATTACTCATCACATCGCAAAGTTGATGCCATTTTCTAATCATAAGATTGAGTTGAGCTTTCCGCTTGTCCTCCGAGAGATCGAACCGGATGGAACCCTCTTTCCAATGGAAAAGAATGATTTCGAAATTTTTCGAGAGAATGCCCAGCTTAATCCGATTTACGAAGTGACTCCCAATCGCTTTGGAGATTTATTCCCACTCCACCATCGCACCCCCTATAAAAATCTTTTTTTCACCAGTCCGGAATTACTGGCTTCACTAGGGCTCGAGGGGAAATTTCTGCTGGGTCTCAAGATCATCGATGTGATTTGGGGAGAAGCGGAGAGTTCACAAAAGAAAGCGATCCGTCAGAGAAAAATCGCTTAAAAAATCTTTACTAACAAATAGACCGTCATTCCAATCGCTAAAGAGGTCTTCAGCACCGAGGCGACCACTTTCGTCGCCAAGACAGCGCATGCATTGATAAACGCCCTTCCTAATTTCTTCAATGTCACCCATTCATAAAGAAATGCCCCCAGAAATGCCCCGATAAAAATTCCCAGTAACGAACCGATCAAAAAAACAGGTACACCGACGATCGCTCCAAGGATTCCGCCGATGAATGCGGAAAGTATAGCACCGTTGCTCACTTTCAATGGCTTACTACCGAATGTTCCGACGACAAACTCGACAATCTCACCGAAGATCGCGAGACTGAGAAGAATTCCTCCGACGGCGAAAGGAGAGGTTGCTGGTTGAAAGGAATAAAATAAAGAATAGCCAATCCCGGCTAGAACGATGACCCAGGTTCCAGGAAGACTGAGGGGAACGATAAGAATGCCGATGAGGCAGAGTAGGATGACGATGAGGAGAGTAATGAGATGTAACAAGGGGAATCCTAATGTGGAATGTCTTTCACAGAAAATGGATCCCAGCTTTCGCTGGGATGACACGCTCGTTATTCTGCACCGGCCCAAAACTCCTCCGATGCAGCGGAGTCGGCCCATGCTTTTTTAACTCTTCCAAATGATCGGGAGTCGCGTACCCTTTATGTTTCGAAAAAGTAAAATACGGATACCGACTCTCCTGCTCAGTCATATACCGATCCCTCGCCACCTTCGCCACGACACTGGCGGCGGCAATTGAGGCACACCGGGCATCTCCAGCCACAACCGCCTGTTGTGGTAACTTCG
>JBGTGJ010000008.1:0-4830 GCA_041746775.1 bacterium | reverse complement strand
GGCAGCCGTGAGCACCGTTTGCCACATGTTACCAATATTTCTTTTAAGCATGTGGAAGGAGAAGGATTGTTAATGGGCTTTAATAAAAACATTGCACTGAGTTCAGGATCTGCCTGTACCTCTGCCTCATTAGAACCTTCTTATGTTTTAAAAGCATTAAACGGAGAGTTTTTTGAATTAAGTCGCCGAAAAATTACGCGAAATCAATTAGAAAAGGCTTTAGAGGGAAAGGGAGAGATCGAAATAAAAATTTTAGATGAGGAATTTTCTAAGCTACATAAATTTTCGGAGAATAAAATTAAAGAAAAAGTCCAACAACAACTCGAACTGGTCCTTGAACTGATTTCTGCCATGAAAGAATCCCAACCCATGGGAATCGACCGAAGTCCTATTCTTCGGCATCCCTATGGTAATATGTTTGTGATCCATCTTGCAGAAAGTTTTGCGGATCCTGACAATCATCGTGCTTTTGTTCGGGTTGATGGGCACGGGATCATGGATCGGATCACTCAATTAGGTATGCTTTTTAGAAGTTTTCCGGAAAATCATCGATTGACGTTAAGATTGAATATTACAGGGCTTGATCTAAAACAAAATCCGCATATCCGAGAGGATATCGAAGAAGCCGCCACACAGATCATCAGTAGTTTTAACGAAGACCGTACTAATGCTGAAATAAGATTATTTATTAATGAAAAGAGAATGGAGCCTGAAATTAATAAGATGGGTCGAGGGAACCCTGATCCGGGATATTTTAAGCTTAAGGCGTTTGAACTATTAACGCAAAAATTAGAAGATCATCTGATAACGCCACAGTCGCTTCGCACCAAAGGTTCTGGGGTAGGGCGACTGATCGACGATTTCCTTCAAAATTCTTCTGGTTGGCCCATTAATATTGGATACATCGGAGGCCCACTCCAACGGATGGTGAAAGCTGCCATGACAAGAAAGGAGAAAGGGGCAACCATAGGGATATACTCAGAGAATAAGCTGATCGATGGTGTTACGGTCTATCGGTACGTCGATAATCATCCCGATCGACCCATTACGGAAACTCCGATGGTATTAAGTCATTCCATTATGAAAAGATTTTCAGAAATTTTTAAAGACGATGAGTTTTATCAAAATTTGACTTCTGCCGATTACTTTAAAGGGATCGAATTGGAAAAGTTTTTAAGAGACTATCAGCGTTATGAGAAAATGACGGGGTTAAAAGATCTTAAGTGGCGAGTGATCCCACTGCAGTCCTTACCATTAGAAAGAGCTTTGGCTGGTGAAATTCAAGGGATTAACCCAGCTTTATTAAGAATTTATTTAGAAAGAGAACCGGCTTCTCAGACCCAAATGATTCAAGAGATTAATCCATTTTATGAAATGGTGTTTGATGAAAGGGCAAAGCAGGAAATAAAAGGAATCCTAGAACGCTACCTAAATCCTTTCTACCAGGAAAATAAAGAATGGATCGACCAAATCCCCCTCTTTCAATTTTTCGAACAACATGGCGATAAGGCATTGCCACAACTTATTCGAAATGGTTCCGATTTTTAATGATGGTGTCTCACTTTTAAGGCCAGTTTTTCTAAAATCTCTTCCGCCTTTTTCGCTAACGACTTATCTTCGGCATGAACTACTAACAACACGTCCCCTTCTCGAATTCCTGCATCAATGACCTGAGCTTCTTGTTCGGTAAATCCAGCTCCGATCAGAGAACCTAATAATCCTCCAGCAGTGGCGATGACTGCGACAATTGGCCCAGCGATGAGTAGACTGGTTCCACCACTAATCGCCGCCGTAACAGCAGTGAGTCCCCCTAAAATCGCCCCCATGATGCCGCCAATTTTCCCAGCATGGACCGCTTCTTCGTGGAGATAATCGCTGCCGATGACTTTGACTATTTCTTCCTTTTGATACGCTTCTTGACTTAAGATGAGACTAATATCCGCCGGATCAAATTTGAGTGGCTCGATCGCTTCAATCCCTTTTTGCGCATCTACCGGATTTCGAAATAAAGCAGAAATGGTGGTTTCATGAGGGTGGCGTTTCATAGATACCTCCTGGCTTTTATCTAAAATTGTAACCCCCTTTAGATATTGCGCCAAGCGAATATCTTTAGGCGGCTTCCAAGAAATGAATGGCGAAGAGGTTTTGTGGGTCGGTCCAAATCTTTAATGATCTCCAGCCAGCGCTTTGCATGAGATTCTGAAAAGAACTGAGGTCATATTTATAAGAATTTTCGGTGTGAATGGTTTCCCCATTTTTAAAGTTAATTAAATTTTCTCCAATAAAAGCGATTTGGTCTTGTTTGCTGACTAAATGCATTTCAATGCGATGAAGTAAGGAATGATAAAAGGCCTGATGTTTAAATTGTTGAATGTTAAAGTCTCCCTGACACTCTCGATTAATCCGATGCAACAAGTTGAGGTTGAATTGAGCCGTCCAGCCGTGTTGATCGTTGTAAGCTGCATTCAAGATTGCAGGGTCTTTAATGACATCGAAACCGATAAGTAATTTACCTTTCTGACCAACGAGCTGACGAATTTGAGATAATAGCTTCTTCGCTTCGGAAGGTTCAAAATTTCCAATCGAGGATCCGGGAAAGAAAGCGATCTTTTTTGAATAGTAAGAATTTAAAAACGGCAGTTGCAATGGTTGTGTAAAGTCACAACAAACGGCGGTAGTCCCAAGCTGAGGATATTTTTTAGAAATTCTCCGAGCCAATTCTAGGAGGTGTGTTTTCGAAATATCTAAAGGGATATACCCTTCGGCCAGTGGGAGATGATCCAGTAAAATCTCTACTTTTCGAGAATCTCCACAACCATATTCAATCAGCGTCGCATTTTCACCAATCATCGCTAAGATCTCTTCAAGATTATTTTCTAAAATTGAAATCTCCGCTCGTGTTAAATAATATTCCTCACAGCGTGTGATGTGATTAAATAGGTCCGAACCTCGTTCGTCATAAAACCATTTTGGGGATAAGTTTTTTTGCACTTGAGATAATCCTGCTAATACCTCCTCCTCAAGGCTGGCTAAAGGAGGATGAAGGTCGAGAAAATGAAAACTTGGTAAAGACGATTTAGGATTGAATTTTTTTAACATACATCCTCCGCAAGACGAATTCCGGTACATTGCCATCGGGCTTGAGGAGGGAAGAAATTACGATAGGTCGCACGGATGTGACTTAGAGAAGTAAAGCAGGATCCACCTCGTAGTACCATCTGATTGCACATGAATTTTCCATTGTATTCGCCGATACTTCCTTGTTCCGGTTTAAAACCAGGGTAGGGGGTGTAGGGACTTTGCGTCCACTCCCAAACATCTCCGAAGATTTGAACAACTCTTCCTCCCTCTCCCCTTGAGGGAGAGCTTGTCCTGAGCAGAGTCGAAGGGGGCCGGGGTGAGGGGTGAGCCACTTGGGGCTCTAGAATTCCGCTTTCATACAAATTACCATCTATTGGAACATCCTTCGCAACTACCTCCCACTCCGCTTCCGTCGGCAATCTTTTACCCGCCCATCGTGCAAAGGCATCCGCTTCGTAATAGCTGACGTGACAAACCGGCTCTGAGAGTTGAATCGGTTTTGTTCCAGCTAATGTAAACTGTTGCCATTCTGCTTCTTTCCTTTCCCAGTAGAGCGGAGCCTTCCAATGATTTTCTAAAACGATATCCCATCCATCCGAAAGCCAGAGTTGCGGTGTTTGATATCCTCTGTCTTCGATAAATGAGAGATACTCTCCATTCGTGATGAGCCTTGAACCTATTTTAAAAGAGGGAAGAAAAATCTGGTGCAAGGGCGTTTCATTGTCGAAACCGAATCCCTTTCCTTGATGTCCTATAGAATAGAGAGCCTCGGGATATTTTACCCATTGCAGAGGTATCGAGGAAGCATCCACCTCGGAAAGGTCTCTAGAGTGATAAATAGGACGAAGTGGATTGGTGAAAAAGAGATGTTTGATATCCGTCAGCAATAATTCTTGGTGTTGTTGCTCATGCTGGATTCCTAATGTCAGCAGAAAAAGGATTTCCTTATCGGAAGTACCCTGAATCAAGTGCCCCATCTTTTCATCGACGTAATGTCGGTACTCTAAAACTTCTTGCAAAGTAGGACGAGATAATAACCCTCGCTCGGAACGTGGGTAATGATCTCCAACGGTTTTGTAATAAGAGTTAAATAGAAAATTATATTGGGGGTGAAAGACTCGATAATTCTTCAGATGTGGAAGCAAGAGAAAATTTTCGAAAAACCAGCTGGTATGGGCTAAATGCCACTTAGGGGGGCTGACATCGGGCATCGATTGGATTTGGTGGTCTTCTATTGCCAAAGGGGAGCATATCGTTTCGGTGACCGAACGCACCTTTTGATAATCTGAAATCAGACGCAAAACTCCCTCGTGGGCACGCGGCGAAGCAGCGATTTTTTCCACTACTTTTTGCATGATTCTGAAATGGTAAGCCTCATGATCCATCAGGGCAAGTTTTTATTGGCGATTTGGACAATTTGGTGGACGGGTTTTTAAATTAACTTTAGAATTTTCGAATATGTATACGATTAAACCATGCGCTAGTTGCGACATGCCAGCTCCAGGGACTCCTTTGAAGGCATTAGTCTTGTCTTGTTCCCTTAAACATCAAGACCAACTCTCTAATACTGAAGAGCTCACAAATCTTGTGCTTGAGAATATGAAAGGGCATCAAGTTGAGTCAGAGGTGATTCGAATTGCCGATAAAAACATTCCTGTCGGGTTAACTTTTCGTGAAAGTCCCGATGATGATTGGCCTGATATTGTAACCAAACTCAAAGCGTCCGATATTGTGATTTTTGCTACCCCG
>JBGTGJ010000007.1:0-10135 GCA_041746775.1 bacterium | reverse complement strand
AGTAAACATTCCATAATTGATCAGAAATAATCTTTTCTTGATGGCGATGTCTTTTTTCTAAACTCTTTGGGTTGACTTTGGTGGTTAAGTCAGGTGCCAATTTATAAAGCTCTTCAAAGAGTTCGGTGACAATTTCTCTGTTTTCTCCAAAATTCATGAGGTCCTCTTTATACTGTTCAGCAATTGAAGACTGAGAGATAATTTTTGTTTCAATCGACTCTTGTTTTCGAACGTAAAGCTGAAGTTGACTTAATAAGTTAGAGATAAGAAGATTCTTCTTATTTTCTGTATCTGAGGCTTTTGGATCGGAAGAGGGTGAATATCTTCTAAAAATCGCATCAGGAATCGCTTCATCCGAACCCATCACCGTTGCATTAGCTACTTTTTTTGGATTAAAATCTTGCTCTAGCCAAGGATCCAATTCAAAAATTTTAGCGAATATATCCGCTGCTCTCTGCGCATTTTCTTCAAACGCTATTTCCAAATGACCTTGATAATGCTCAAACACTGTCGGACCAGAAATTTCGACTTTTCTTAGGACCCCTGTTAATTCACGCAACTTTTGTAAATCTTCCAATGCTTGTTGCAAGACTTCTTCGGAGTTCTCTACAGTTTTTATTTTTGCTCGAATCGTTTTTTCGGCCCAATTAAACTGATAGTCTTTTTGTTCGTTAGTATCTCTTGTGATTATTTTTTTCGGAGTAAGTATTTCCTCCACACGAAGCTGTGGAAAATTTGTATAAAGATTCGCATAAAGTGAAACTGCTTCAGCTTGTTTATTGGGATCAGGATACAAAACTTGTAATTCAGCCAGATAATCGACCATGATACCTACATTGACACCAAGTCGATTTTTACTGGAAGCCCTTCGATAAGTTTGCGGTGCTGGATACTCAGGCACAGGCAATCTTTCAATGGGGGTTTCATACGCTGAAGAGGCAACTTTCTCCTTCAACCTTTCCACATTTGCATTTCCATAATCATGTCGTTCAAGCATTCGTGGAACATAATCGGCCATTTCTCCTGTCGGTAAAACGGTGATAGTAGGTGTACCGCTAGGTGTGGGGGTCGGTACCGGAGTAGGTAAATGAGGCATCGGGGTGGGGTTGCCATACATCGGAGTGGGAGTTCCTACTGCCGGTTTTACTGGAGTTTGATCAATCTCCTCGACAATTCGAGGTAAATTACCACCGCCGCCTTTATTAGATTTAGGTAGTTCGTTGGGTAGTCGTGAAAGTTTTCCTATCCCATCTGTCTGAATCTCAAATTGCAAACAAACCATTCCCTGTTCTGCCTGACTGGGAAGTACGATCGTCATCTTTGAAGTGAGGGATTGTTCATAACCTCCTTCGATCAACTTATCGTTGACAAAAACATCTCCTGAAAAGTGAACCAATTTGTATTTTCCATCTTTACGCTGGATTTGAAAACTAAACGGTGCAACATAATCTTCCCCAATAACCACATCCGCCATTTTGAGATCATTACTAATAGTCCAGTTATGATCTTTTGCCATAATAAGCGGAGGTGAGTTGACCTCCATAATAATTCGTTGAGCTGTAGTTTTTTGTAATGCGTCGAAATGGCGCTGCTGTTCAGCCCTGGCTTCTCGGAGTTCACCCTTTATTTTTTCGATTTCGTGCTGATAATTCCATTCTTTTTTCTCGATAGCTTCTAATTGCGCGACTCGAGCCTGTGCTTCAGCAAAAGGGGACTCTATAGCCTTAACTCTTTCTCTTGCTGTATTAGCTTCTCTTTCAGCTTCCGACTTAAGCTGCATAGCCTCTTTTAATTGCTCCTCTAGTTGAGTGATTTTCTCTGCCAAACTAGCAATTTCGTCGACTAAACCTTTTACCCTCTCCGCTCCCTTAGCTGTAAGATTTACAATGGATGTTTGAGAATCATTAAGATTATCTCGGGCTAACTCGAGATCGATTTCTAACTTTTCAATTTTATTTTCCAGCTCATCTATTTTATTTTTGCGAGTCGATGATTCTTGCTCTAACTCTTGAACTCGGCTTTGCTCTTTTTCAAGCTGAGCCTGAAATTCCGGGGCTTGCTCTTTCAAGCTTTGAACAGCTTCATCTCTTTGCCTTTTGGACTGGATGATTCCAGCACGACGAACTCTTAATTCATTCTGAGTTTCCTCTAATTCACCTCGCAGTTTTTCAACTTCAATCTTCTTGCTCGCTTGTAAACCCTCTAACTCTTTGACTAGTCGTTGATTTAAAGCTCGCAACCTTACCTCGGCCCCCATGGCATCTTCCAATCCTCGGCGAAGCGGAATTTCTTGTTCAATGATCTCGACTGGTCTTTTCCCTTTCCGGTGATTTCGCGAAGGCACACTTTCATTGGATTGAACTGCCGCTTGTAATTGATCGACAACAAGTTTTGTTACATCAAGCACCTCTTCAGTAGCTTGGAGCTTTGCTTCGGTCTGTCTTAATTTCAGGTCGGCCGTTGCCACACGCCCTTGTTCATAGAGTACTTGGTGCTCTAATTTTTCAAGAGCGGCCGCTTTTTGTTGTTGAATTTGGGAACTCCCCTCCCCGGCTTGACGAATCGCCTCTTCCCTGGCGATCTCTGCCTGACTTCTGGCCGTGTTAGCAGCTTCAAGGCGACGTCTGGCTTCTTGTAATTCCTCTCTGAGATGATCCGCTTCTTCCGTCTTTAACTCAATATCTCGTTCTGCCTTCCTTTGCTGCGCTTGTCTTTCTCGCGCAATTTGTTCCCTTTCAGTGTGAAATTCCTCTTTGGCTCTCTCATGTCCTTCATGAAGAGTGCGGGAGAGCCATGAGGCTGCCTCAAGTTGCTGACTTAAAATTTGATTTTGTCCTTCAAGCTCTTGAATTCGGAAGCTCAATTCCACTTCTGCATTGAGGTCGATAACCCCTGGATTTTCTTTAATATGTTTTTTTAGCTGATCGATTGCTTTTCGACGAAGCTCCAAAAGTTTTTGTATTTTAGCTTTTTCCCCCTCGGATTCTTTAAGTAGTTTAAAAGTATTATCGGCGGTTCTTTCAAATTTCTCTTTGGCTTCGATCTCCTGCTGTTTTTCCTCCGTGAGTTTTGCGATCTGCTTGTTTTTCTCGGCTATTTCTTGACGAAGATTCCCTTCGGTTCGCTGAAGATCCTCAACACCTCTTTGGAGTTCACCGACTCTTGCCCCTAACACGCTGACACTTTTAATTTTATCTACAACCAGGTTCCGTATTTTTTTAATCCTACGTTGCAGCCAGTAAATTTGCTGATCTTTTCCACCCATTTCTTCTCGATGACCTGCCTGCGATTGAACAAATTCGATACCAGCATCCCGTAACTTTTGTGTAGTTTCGTCTAACTTGAGTTTGGTCTTATCAAAATTAATTTGTAATTCGGTAAGCTGAGTCCCTTGAAGTTCCATCATTTCATCATAACCTTCTTGGGCTTGAGCTAATAAAACATTTGCCTCTTCCAAAGATTGTAATTGCTGTTCCCTTTCCTTAAATACTTCTTCCTCTCCTTTTAACCTGAATACTTCAGCTTCGAGCATCTCCATACGCGCTTGCGTTTCTGAATCGAGAGAAGCAGGGAGATTGCGGAGCTCGGAAAGTTCTTCTCGAGCAAGAGTGAGTTCTCTTTGTATTTGAGTGGCACTTTCTTTGGTGGCGGTAACCGCACTCGTTAAAGAGGAAACCGTTTGTTCGTAACCTTCGGCTAATGCCGTTCCCCGAGCCACCATCTCGGCAAGATCACTCTCTCTTAATTGTTGAATTTCCCCCAATCTCGCGCGTAATTCGCCAAGCTCTTGTTGCGCCCCTTCATCGATTGGAGACTTTTCTTTGGCTCGCTCTAACGCTTTGATTCTTTTTTCATAAGACGTGGCCAGCGAAGTCCATCTTTCAATCATTTCTTCGATTTCTTTTTTGTGACCATTTTGGAGCACTTCGCGTTCTGCACGTAATTCAGCAACTTGGACGGCATTTAGTCTACTAATATTGTCTCGAACTGTTTTTACTTGGGTAGTAAAGTCGGAAGCAGCAGAAGTAGGAGGTGCCTCTGGGGTATCCGCTGCTTTTTTATCAGGAGGCTGAACCTCTGCAGGAACTTCGATCGCAGGAACTTCGATCGCAGGACGCGCTTTTTTCAGCTGTTCATTGTTGAGCTTTAATTTCAAATGGGTGGAGAATATTCTTCCTCCAAAAGCAGCTTTATCAAGCAGATGGGCCGATTTCCCCCCCAAGTACGCATGCCCGTACCCGTGGGCTGCTTCAAATATATTTCCTAAATACCCATGATCATGCTGCCCGTACCATTTTCTCCCGATCGCTCCAGCAAGATACATCGCCCCTACCCCAGCCGATAAATCCATCGCCCCAAAGCCTAATTTTCCGCCCAACGTTAACTCCCATGCCTTCTTCGTCTCCGGTAAACTCGGTGCACTCCTTCCGGCATGCACTCTCCCCAATGGACTCGCTGCTAAAACCTTTTGTGGGTTATTCTTCGCTGCAACTGTCTCTACCTCTCGGATCCCGATCTTCTGTTTCATCAGTTGATTCTTCGCGATCGCTGAACCACTGTGAAAAACTCGCATCCCCCCCATCATCGCATTTCCCAATATCCATTCTCTCTTGAGTGCCCCCCACCATCCATGCTCTGGCTTCAACGCAAGCTCAGGCATCTTCAATGCAGCTCCTACACCCACAAAGGCAGCCGACTCTCCAAACACTGAAATCATCCCAGCAAACGCTCTTCCCAAAAATGATCTCCCCACATGCTGGAGTAGTACCCCCTCAATCGCGGCTCCTGCTACTGGAGCAAATAGAAATCCTATCAACATCTCAGGCTTGATTAGATCTTCACCCATGATCTGAGACAAAATATATTCTGCCTTGATCCAATTACTCCCTTTCCCCGTGACCACCGTCGCGATCTCTTGGACCCCTTTCTCTAAACCTTTCCGATCTTGCAGCACCTCCGCTATCTTCCTGGCGCTTTGGAGCATCTTATACTTCCTCAGTAACTCCACTTGCCCAAACGACAACAACCGCTCCCCGCGGATCCCTTCATCAAAATCCATACTGATGTGATTCAGCCTCCGCATCCAGCTCTTAGATAGCAGATGCTTCACCACCTGTTTCTCTAATTTATTCTGCAATGGAAGGGAGGTTAAAAGATCCATCATCGATCCGTATTTCCCACCGTTCTCATCTAGCTCCTTTTTCGCCGCTTGGAATACATTTGTGATCCCCTTCGTCTCCCCTGCTTCATCTACTTTAGCCACGGTAGGCCAGAATCTTCGCAAAAGCCCTTTGCTCTCTAAATATCTCTTCTTCAGCTCTTCTTTCGCCATCTCTTCCAACACAGGCAATAGTTCTCTCACCCCACCATCGCGTCGCTTCGATGACGCAATCTCTTTTTCTAGCTTGTCTTCTTGAATCGATTTCTTAGCGACAGCAGTCGAGCTTCGTGCTTGCTCCATACGATCCGACAAAACCTCTTCGTATTTCTCTTTGAGATAACCGGGGAGAAGGGCGGGGAGCCATACCTCGATAAATTTTTTGGTTTCTTGAATGTCAGCTTCGGAAATATTTAGTTGTTGGATTTGTTCGGCACTAAGTAGCTCTTCCCCATTGTTCCCTCTTAAACTTTCCCAGTTTCTTTGATGAGATTCGAATAGGTAGGTTTTTCCATCTAATACAAATTTTTCCTCGACATACACTCGGCCATTCTCTCGGTTCGAATCAATAACGGTTTTTCCATCGATTTGCTTAATTTCATCCATCACCCAAATGATTCTGATTTCAATCTTTCCATCCCGTCTAGGAACCACCCAATATCGGGTCTCCGGGTCTTTGAGGTTAATCACCAAAGAGGCATTTTTATTCTGAGCCTGAACGACTATTCCCCCCAGATGTTTGGAGGCATCTTTCTTGGCTTCTAAAATGTCGCTCCGAAGTTTCCCGCTCGCCTGCTCTTGCATCCCCTTTCCCAGAAATCTGGGCAATATTTCCTTTGCAAACTTTTGTACCTTGGGGTCTTGCTCGGTAAGGCAAGTTTTGTTTTTGTAACATTCTCTGAAATTCTTCTCTAATTCTTGGTTCCACTGGTTCCACTGTTGGTTTCCGCCTGGCTCAGAACGATGCCCTCGAACCATCTCTTCCAATTGGTCCTCGGCATCGAAGCGGTAGATGTCTTCAATATAAATTCTTCCATTGGTGGGATTTTTGTCATTATCGAGAGGAATAGTAACTTTGACTTTGTATCCCTTTCCCCCTTCAAGATCTTTTTTCTCCACAGCGGCATCTTTGCTACGAATCCATACGCCCGGAGAATCCTTCACCCCTGGCCGACGCAACGATTCATACACCGGTTTATACAAATCCAGGTGCTGAGCCTCGATCAGTTTGGCCGTATCTTTTGGAATTTTGTGATTGGCCATAAATAGACTTCCTCTTCACCAATAAATACACTTCAACCCTACCCGGCAGTTATCGGATGGAACGAGGAAAAGTTGCGCTGGATCTCCATGACGGAGCTTAGGGTGACAATGAATATTGACAACATGCAAAAATGCCCCTATCGGAGGGACCCAATAAAATGAAAAAAACCGAGAAGTCCCCAGAATTCTTCATGAAAAAGGCCCTCCAACTCGCTTCTAAAGCGGCATTTCAGAAGGAAGTACCGGTCGGGGCCCTGGTGATCCATGAAAATAAAGTAGTGGGAACCGGATTTAATCTACGAGAGGGAAAAAGACGCCCCACCGCCCATGCCGAAATCATCGCCATCGAATCAGCCGCCAAAAAGCTGAAGAACTGGCGCTTAGAAAACACGACACTCTATGTCACCCTTGAACCTTGCATGATGTGCTGGGGGGCGATCGTCCTATCGAGAATCCCCAAAGTAGTTTTTGGAACGAAAGATCCCAAAGCTGGGGTTTGTGGTTCGATGCTTTCGTTGCATTTAGAAGAGCGGTTTAATCATCGACCCGAGGTGGAATCGGGGGTGATGGAGAGGGAATGTGGGGAGATTTTGAGTGATTTTTTTTTAAAGTTGAGAGAAAAAAAAACGGACATAGGACATCGGACATAGGACATCGTGAAAGTGAGTGATAAAGTTAAAAACTTTAAAGAATTAAGAATGTGGCAAAAAGGGATTGAAATTGTTACACAAACATATGATCTGACAAAAAAATTTCCTAAAGAAGAAGTTTTTGGATTAATGAGTCAAGTAAACGATCAGCTATTTCAATACCATCTAATATTGCAGAAGGTTTCAAAAGAGCTCATTTTAAAGAAACAAAGCAATTTTTACATATTGCACTTGGATCGACAGTTGAACTCGAGACACAAATGTTTATAGCAAATAAATTGGGGTTTATTACTCTACAAGAGTTAAATGACTTTTCAGACAAACTTGATCACATAGGAAAAATGATTAATTCTTTTTTAAGCAAAATTTCCCAATAGCGATGTCCGATGTCCTATGTCCGATGTCCGAATTAGGAGAGGTGGCCGAGTGGTTGAAGGCGCTCGCCTGGAACGCGAGTGTGCGGGAAACCGTACCGTGGGTTCGAATCCCACCCTCTCCGTAATTTTTCGAAGAAAAATTCCTCTATTTTCCAATGCTATTTTCTAATGCGTCCCCGGAAACTTCACCACAAACTCCGTCCCCTTCCCCACCTCACTAGTCACTAAAATATTTCCCCCATGTCGCTCCACAATCTTTTGACATAAGGCGAGCCCCATTCCGCTTCCTTCATACTCACTCTTACCGTGTAAACGTTGGAACGGCTGGAAAATCCGATCGCAATATTTCTCATCAAACCCAATCCCCCGATCTGAAATCGTGATCTGAATATTTTCCTTCTCTTGTTTCCCCTCAATTTTAATTTTGGGGGACTTCCCCTTTTGATGAAACTTGAGCGCATTGCTGAGAAGGTTCAGAATTAGTTGATAAATCTGTCGTCGGTCCGCATAGATGTTTGGCAAAGCTCCTACTTGAATCTCGGCTTTAGATTCTTTGATGCGATAATCAAGCTCAGCCAAAATCTCCTCAACTATTTTTTTTAGATCGATCTCTTCAAACGGTTTTGCTTGGGTGGTAATCCGGGCAAATTGTAACAGGTCATCGATGAGATCTCTCATCCGGCTGGCCGATCGCTGCATTCTTTGAAAATAATCGTGCAATTTTTCATCAATTTGGTCAGAAAAAATCTCCTGAATCAAATCCGAGAAAGCAACAATCTTATGCAATGGTTCCTGCAAATCGTGGCTGGCAACATACGCAAATTGTTCTAACTCCTTGTTGGACCTGGCCAACTCTTCCGTCTTTTTCTTTACTTCTTGTTCTGCTATCTTCTGCTTGGTTACATCACGGAAACTCCAAACCCTTCCCACCGTTTTTTCATCAATCTTTTGCGGCTGAGAATATCGTTCAAAAATCTTCCCATCTTTAAATTTTAAAATGTCAAAACTTTCTGCTTCGGGTTGACTGTAAAGTTCTTGAACCTTGTTTAAGAAATCTTCGGGATCTTCCAGTTGGTTTAAAACAAATTCGATAGCTCGTTTATCATCTCGTGCCGCTAAAATTTCTATAGGAACGCTCCACATTTCTATAAACTTCTGATTAAATCTCACCATTTTCCCTGTCTGATCGACGACTAAAATCCCATCGGCAGTCGACTCTAAGGTTGCTTGCAATAATGAAATAATTTCTTGAAGAATACGGGCCTTTTGTAGAAATTCTTTTTCTAGTTTTTTAAAATAGTTTTGCTTTAATTCTTCGAAGTGCTTTCGTTCCGTAATATCTCGAAAAATTGCCACTCCACCCAATAACACCCCTTTTTCATCACGAATCGGCCTTGCATTCACACTCAACCAGACCCCTTTTTGTTTTTTGAAATTTTTAATGAAGGCCTCTGCCTCCTGCACGTTTTCGCCGCGAATCGCTCTTGCCAGCGGAAGATTTTGATCAGGATAGATCGTCTTTTGATCAGGTAAATAAATCCCATAATTTCTTGACCATTCTTCGGGACTAACGTCCAACATCCCAATCCCAACCATTTCTTCTGCAGCGGGATTAAAAATCAAAAATTTCCCTTGAGTATCGGCGACGACAACGCCATCGGAAAGGCTTTCGCAAACCGATTTCAGAATATCGGAAGGAGAGGTTTCTGGAGTATTCATGAAGCTTACCCTTTAAAAAATACGACAAACAGATCAATCACAAACAGTAATACAATCAGCGCTTCTAACACCAACATCTTGTTTTCATTCGCCTCGGAATGAAACACCTCGTACAGATGATCAAGATTGGTCAGTCGACTTTGAATGCTTTCTCTCCAGGTGGAAAGGTGAAACCGTTCTCGCGCCGCCACATAAACTCTAGCTAAATACCAATCTCCAAAAAACTTACTAATGTTTGAAACTTCATCAGTAATTTTTGCAACATCCATCCTAAATCTTCTCAATTTATCCAAACCACGGGACGTACCACCAAACCAGGACGGCTTTTTTTCCAAATGTTCATAAGCACGATCTAAAAAACGATCGAGACGCTGATCCATCAACACCATTTCTTCTAACTGTAGATTGGCAAGTTCCAAAACATGCAGCACATCGGTGGCAGGCCCTGTCAGATCAACCACCAAAGCGGCATCCCAATCGATAATGGCAACATCCTTTTGGGAAAAGCTGATGCAATGACGAAAAGTTTCTTCAATTTGCTGATTGGAAAGTTGAATGGGATCGGTTTCAGCGAGCAGCCCGGTAATTTCCTGTCTTTTTTCTCTCACCCACTGCTCAGCATTTTGACCATCAGGAATCGAGCGCAGATTAAAAACAGTGTAAGCCTCAGGACTCAACACTTCAGGACTGCCGCGCAAAATATATTCCTGCAGATTTTTGACAACATCGATACACAACTCATGGGCCACTCGATCCAGTGGGCGTTGGTTATCCAGAACAGGTTGATGAAACTTGATTAATTCTTCTAACCGATTCACGGCAAACGGTACGGAGATAATGATCGAAACAACTCCAACATCGTAAACACGAACCACTGTTTTCACATTCAACCCGTTATACTTCCAAGTTTCTCGATGGGGATCGATGGTCAGCGGTTTATAGAATGGAAAATATTTAGGAAGGGTCTT
>JBGTGJ010000006.1:0-8861 GCA_041746775.1 bacterium | reverse complement strand
AAATTGATGGGATATCCTGGGCTAGTGAATGATGAAGAATTAATGGAGGCCGCTAAAAAAGCTGCGCCAGATTTAAAAATTAGTGCCTTTATTTCACCTTATGACTTCTCTCTTCCCATCATTCCTGGACTAATCAATTATTTCGATATCGGAAGAGTTGGCGTTAATATCCATGAAGTTCCCTCTGCAGAAAAAGTAATTCAAAAATTAAAAAAATATAAAAAGACGGTCTCAGTCCAGCTAGTCCGCTCTCACACTCGTCCACCAGAATATGCAGGAAAAGCAGCAAAAGCAGCAGAGGAGTTAGGAGCAGATATAGTATATGTCGTGGATTCCTTTGGAAGCATGTTACCAAAAGAGGTGAAGGAATACGTTAAAGCGATTCAATCCAGCACAAAATGCCTCATCGGTTTTCACGGACATAATAATTTTGGAATGGCGATCCCCAACACTATCACCGCTTGGGAAACTGGTGCCACCTGGTTAGATGCAAGCCTATTGGGGGTCGGTCGGGGTGCAGGAAATGCTAGTTTAGAAATTCTTACCCAACTTTTACAAGAAAAGGGATATCTAAAAACGGTAGAGATTCAAAAGCTTTGTCAGACAACTAACGAAGTGATCTATCCCCTCTTTTCTTATCCACCCATAAGCACTTTGATCGATTTGTTATTTGCACAAGAAAGGTTGGATTATCCTCAACCAGAATTTTTAAATGTCTGTGCTCATATTCTTGGGATCTCTTTGGAAGATCTATTACTTCAACTTCACGGAAAACTCGGCGAAGGGGTCGCACTAGGAGAACACCATCTCAAAGCGGTCTTTCAGGATGCCGGATTCAACTATGATGCAATGATGGAAAAGCTCAAAGGACAAGAAATTCATGAGTGAAAAGAGAGAACCAAAAATCATGGATGTGACGGTGAAAGAAGGGGGGCATCGGGTCAACTTTCATGTCTTGCCTGAACAGGTTGCTGATTTAGCTCGTGAAATCAAACGATCCCATCTTCAATATATGGAAATCTCTCATGGACGCGGTATCGGTGCAAAAGTGGCTGGATATCCAGGATTATATACCGAAAAGGAACTTCTAATCGCCGCCCGCCAAGCAGCCCCCGAACTTCATTATGTCGTTTATTTATCGACGTTCCCCTATAGCCTAATGGGACTAGAATTAATCGCAAACCTCTTTGAAATTGGCAGGGTCGGAATCAATCCGGATGAAATTGAAATTGGAAAAAAGTGTCTACAAAAGCTTAAAGAATTCAAAAAACGTCCTTTTGCCCAGTTAAATAGAATCCACTTACGAGATCCAGAAGAAATCGCAATTGCCGCTGCAGAACTTCAGGATGCTGGCGCAGAAGTTATTTACCTAGTCGATACCTTTGGAAGCATGAATGCAAACGAGGTGCAAGCTTATGTTGCGTCAGTGAAAGCGAAGGTGCATGTCCCTCTTGGTTTTCAAGCTTACAACCATACCGGTCGAGCCACCGATAATACCCTAACCGCTTATCATGCAGGAGCAGAATGGCTGGATGCTTCTCTATTAGGAATGGGGCCTGGAGGGGGGATCACTTCACTCGAAACGCTGGTAACATTGTTAAAGAATGAAAACCGATGTAAAGAAGTTGATTTAGAGGAGTTAACTAATGCTGCCAAATGGCAGGCCTTGCCAACTTTACGCACACTTCCCCACTCTACTTATTCCGATCTTCTTTTCGCCAAACATAAAATTGATTTCTATCCCGTGTCATTACTCGAAAAACTCAGTGAGATATTGGAAATCAGTCTTGAGGAATTCATCATCGGACTAAAAAAAATGTTCCCTGATATGACGCAATTACGCAAAGCTCATTTAGAAAAATATCTTAATCAAGAACAATTGGATTTTGATGTGGTGATGGATTATTTAAGAACAGGCAAAGTGGAAAATTCGTGATCAGTTATCATTAAAGCGGGCTCTTCTTAATACTCAACTTACTCCCCGTCCCCCCCGTCCGACTCTTCCGATCAAAATTAATCTTCGCATCGACATGAAGCTGTAAGCCAGAGAGGGCTTTTTGGATTTCTTCGTGGACTTTGATTTTGGAAAGGAAATTCGTTACTTCGTTTCCCACTAGCTGGAGAATATCGTCTTTTTGTTTTTTAAAAGTTTCGATCAGGTAGGTCACCGCGTCTTTAGGAATTTTCATATCCCCTAACGACTTGCGGATTCCCTCCTCCGTCATCGAAACAGCTCCCAAACCGGTGAGCAGGATGCGGCGAGCCAAGTCAGTCATACTGGGGCCTTTTTTTTCTTGTTCTTCTTTCATAGTTTAATACGGAGAATGGGTCGACTGAAGGCGACCCTACCTTTAAGCTAATTCTTCAATGCGATCACGAAATTGTTTCATCATTGTAGGAAGATTAGATCCGATTAGTTTAGTGGAAATCGCCTTGGGAACCATCCCGCCAAAATCCATATCAATTTCATAAGTCGCCTTGGTTGTCCCATTTTTCCCTTCGTGAAGTTTCCACTGACCCGAATTGGCTTTCATCATATCCCCTTCCACTAATTCCCATGAAAGGCCGTGAAACGGGTTAAATTTGATATCCAATGTATAGTTGATCTTCTTAATCAGACTGATCGTGAAATTCACTCGGGCCGATTTTCCCGATTTTTTCTCCACCTCGACCTTTTTGGTTTCTGGCAAAAAGTCGGGATAGGATTCAAAGTCGCTAATGACTTCAAACACCGTTTTGATCGGAGCGTTGATTTCAATCGAGGCAGTGGCGTGAGACATAAATAAATCCTCTAGGAATAGTTAGGTTTGGTATCAAAATGATGAATCGCTTCAATATATCGGGTGGTGCCGGAGAGTGAGCGCATCACCATCGAATGAGTACTTGCCCCCCCACCAAAATATCTGACCCCTTTAAGAAAATCTCCATTCGTCACCCCGGTCGCCGCAAACATGACATGACCGCTGGCCAAATCATGAATTTTAAAAACCTGATTAATATCTTTGACCCCCATCTTTTTGGCTCGATCGATCTCTTCTTGATTGCGTGGCTTAAGTCTTCCTTGAATCTCTCCCCCTAAACAGCGAAGTGCTGCGGCCGCCAAAACCCCTTCAGGCGCTCCACCAATGCCAAATAAAATATCTACTCCAGAATCTGCTTCGCAAGTCGAGATAGCAGCAGACACATCTCCGTCCATAATCAATTTTATCCTCGCGCCGGTGTCTCTCACTTCTCGAATCAATTCTTTGTGACGATCACGATCTAAAATAATTGCCGTTAAATCTTGAACACTACAATTTTTTGCACGAGCTAACTCTTGTAAATTGTGCGTTGGGGATTTGGCAATATCGATCATACCCACGCCGGCAGGCCCTACCGCTACTTTATCCATGTAAGTATCGGGGGCATGAAGAAAGTGTCCTTGGTCGGCAATTGCAATCACTGCAATGGCATTAGGAGCACCGGTGGCGCAGAGGTTAGTCCCTTCAAGCGGATCTAAGGCGATATCAACTTTGAGTTCCCCCCCTTTGCCAACTTTCTCTCCGATGTAGAGCATCGGCGCTTCATCACGTTCCCCTTCTCCGATCACGACCGTTCCATCAAAATTCATGTCGTTGAGCGCACGGCGCATCGCATCGACGGCAGCTTGATCAGCCCCTTTGGCATCACCACGACCCATCAGGCGAGCACAACTGAGTGCTGCTGCCTCCGTCACACGAACCATTTCTAGTGCAAGATTTCGATCCATAAATTGAAATAAAATTTCTAAGAGATAGGTATTAAAACAGGTTTCTTGGTTTTAACTATGTCGCTTTCAAAAGCAAGTGAATATTGCTTTTCAAACGATATTGACGCACTGCAGATAGAAAAAAAGCGGAATTACAGATCGAGTTTTTCCAAAATCGATTCAATATTGGCGGGAACTTCAAAAGGTTGAGGAGAAACTTTGATCGCATTGTCGGGATCTTTAAGACCAAGGCCAGTAAGGGTACAGACAACGACAGAATCTTTTTTAAAGTAACCTTTGGAAGCCATCTTCAAGACACCAGCAACGGTGGCCGCCGAGGCAGGTTCGCAAAAAAATCCATCGAGTTGTGGAATCAAACGAAACGCCTCGAGAATTTCTTCATCGGTGACCGCGGCAATAAATCCATGAGATTCTTTCTCAACTTGTAATGCAGCCTGCCAGCTAGCAGGGTTTCCGATCCGAATCGCGGAGGCAACGGTTTCAGGATTTTTGATCGGATGCCCAATGACGATCGGAGCCGCTCCGGCTGCTTGAAAGCCACACATTTTTGGAAGCTTGGTGCATTTCCCTTCTTCATGAAACTTTTTATATCCCATCCAGTGAGCCGTGATATTTCCTGCATTTCCGACCGGAATAAAATGATAGTCGGGGGCATCTCCCAAAGATTCGATAATTTCGAAGGCAGCTGTCTTTTGCCCCTCGAGTCGAAAAGGATTAATACTGTTTACCAAAGTCACCTGGGGATTCTTCGCAATCTCACGGACCACCTCGAGGGCTTCATCAAAGTTTCCGTTTACCTGAAAAACCTTTGCCCCATGAATCATCGCTTGAGAGAGTTTTCCAAAGGCGATCTTCCCTTGGGGAATCACCACCACTGCCCCCATCCCAGCACGCGCCGCGTAAGCAGCAGCCGAGGCAGAGGTATTTCCAGTAGACGCACAAACCACCGCACGAGAACCTGACTCATGCGCTTTGCTGACCGCATAGGTCATCCCACGATCTTTGAAGGAACCAGTGGGGTTCAACCCTTCAAGCTTATAAAATAAACGAATGTTGAGATTGAATTTTTCAGCGAGCCGAAGAGAAGGGAGTAGAGGGGTATTCCCCTCATTTAAGGTAATAACCGACTCATCAGAGATCGGAAGATATTTTCGATATTTTTGAATTAAGCCAGAGTAAGTCATAAAGTGAAATGATTCCTACATTATTGTAAACTGGAAAACAGAAAGCTGAAACTAGAAAAAATCAGGAAAAACTCTATTTTCCTTTTTCTTCAACCCTGAGCAACAAACTTTTCTTTTGAATCACTTTCAATCGATCGATTTGCGCCATCGCTTTCTGCACGTCTCTTTCTAAAGCCTGGTGCGTCAAAATCACGATCGGAACCGTTCTCCCTTCTTCTCGAACATCCTGATAAACTGAGGAGATACTAATATGATGACGTCCAAGGATGGTCGTAATCTTGGCCAAAACTCCAGGACGATCAATCGCTTGAAATCGAAGATAATAAGGGGTTTTTAAAGTTGCGATCGGTTCGATCTTGGCGATCGGAATTTTTTCCGTATAAAGGCCTAATGGGGGAACTGTATAAGCGACACCGGAAACGATATTCCGCGCCACCTCGACGATATCTCCCACCACAGCTGACGCGGTCGGGCGACCTCCCGCCCCTTGGCCATAAAGCATCGCTTCTCCCACAAAATCCCCTTGCAAAAAGATCGCGTTGTTGACCCCTTTGACAGCCGTCAACATGGAGCCGATCGGAACCATGGTTGGATGAACCCGAGCTTGGATCGATTTTCCATCGGACTTGGTGATCGCCAACAATCGGATTTCGAAACCAAAACGCCGGGCACATTCAATATCAAGTGGAGTAATATGGCGAATCCCCTCGACAAAAACTTTTTCTAAAGGGACATGAACTCCGTAGGCAATCGAGATCAAGATCGATAATTTATGAGCCGCATCCCATCCATCAATATCAAACGAGGGATCTGCTTCAGCGTACCCCTCTTCTTGCGCCTTTTGGAGCACTTGATTAAACTCAACCCCTTTTTCCGACATCTCGGTGAGGATGTAGTTGCAGGTCCCATTCACAATACTAAAGATCGATTGGATTGCATTTCCGGCAAATCCTTCTCGCAACGAGCGCAGGATTGGAATCCCCCCTCCAACCGCCGCCTCAAAACAGATATCGACATGCGCACGACTCGCCGCGGAAAAAATCTCGGCCCCGTGCAAAGCTAACAGAGCTTTATTTGCGGTGACGAGGTGTTTTCCTGCCTTGATCGTCGCTAATGCTAATTTCTTGGCCTCTTCGACTCCCCCCATGAGTTCCACCACTATGGGAATCTCGGGATCGGACAAAACTTCGCGGAAGTCTTGGGTAAAAAGATGTTTAGGAAGAGCTATTTTTCTTTTTTTCTGAGGAGAACGAACCACGATACGAGAAATCTCTAGATGGGCCCCCACTCGCTTGGCCAAAAGATCGCGGTGGCGAATGAGATTTTCATACACACTCATTCCAACAGTCCCTAATCCGACTAAGCCGATTTTGATGGTGGATAGTTTCATTTTTTCCTCAAGGCTTTTTTGATCCCCTGGACCGCTTGTTGGATTCGTTTGACATTCTCGACTAAAGAAAATCGGACATAACCTTCTCCGTACTCGCCAAAACCAATTCCCGGAGAAACCGCAACCTTCGCCTCTTGTAGCAAATATTTTCCAAACTCAAGACTTCCCATCGCTTGAAAAGGTTCTGGAATCTTCGCCCACACGAACATCGTCGCGCGCGGTTTTTGAATCGGCCAGCCAACTCGGTTAAGCCCATCACACAAGGCATCACGTCGTTGTCGATAAGTTTCGATAATTTCTTGAACACATTCTTGTGGCCCATTCAACGCGACGGTTGCGGCAATCTGGATCGGCTGAAACATGCCATAATCCATATAACTTTTAATTTTTGCTAAAGCGGCGATCATCTCCCGATTTCCGACACAAAAGCCGACACGCCAACCGGGCATGCTGTAGCTTTTGGAAACGGTGTAAAATTCGACCGCAACATCCTTGGCTCCTGGAACTTGCAAGATACTGGGAACCTGTGGCCCTTCGAAAACTAGATCAGCATATGCAAAATCATGAATCACCAGCATCGAATGTTCTTTTGCAAAGGCAATGACCTTTTCAAAAAAGGGGAGCTCGACGGTTTGACCCGTGGGATTGGAAGGGAAACTGAGAATGATTAATTTTGGCTTTGGCCAGATTGTTCGTACGGCTCGTTCCATGCTTTCAAAAAATTCCTTCTCATCTTCGGTTCGAACACTACGAACATCCGCTCCTGCAATGACGGCGGAGTAAAGGTGAATCGGATAAGTCGGATTTTGCACAATCACGACATCCCCGGGAGAGGTCACAGCGAGCATCAGATGAGAAAGTCCCTCTTTGGCTCCAATGGTAGCAATCGCCTCGGTGTCGAAATTGAGTTCGACTCCAAAATGACGACGATACCAATCGCAAATCGCCATTCGTAATTTAGGGATACCACGGGAGACGGAATACCGGTGATTTTTAGGATTTTCCGAGGCCTCAAGAAGTTTGCTGACGATGTGCGGAGGAGTGGGAAGATCAGGATTCCCCATTCCGAGATTGATAATATCCTCCCCTTTCCTGCGCGCCTCGGTCATTAGCTGAGTCACAACCCCTAAGGTGTAGGGGGGAAGCCGTTTGATGCGATCAAATTCCATAAAAACTAGAAAGCATAGAAGCAAAGAAGCAGAGAAGCAAAGATTTTTTCATACTGAATCTCTGCTTCTCTGCTTCTTTCCCTCTAGCTTCTTGACTCATCCAACTTGTCCCAAACTCAACCGCCCTTTCCAACGATGCTCCAAAACCAATCGGAGCATTTGATGTTCAGGTTCCTGTAGATCAGGATCTTTTTCTAATAATTGTGTGGCGTAACTTTTTGCCTCTTCTAAAATTTTAAGATCGGTAATGAGATTCCCAACTCTTAACTGCGGCATCCCCGACTGTCGCGTGCCCAAAAAATCTCCTGGACCTCGGATTTTAAGATCTTCTTCGGCAATTTGAAATCCATCGCAGGAATTTTCCATCACCTTGAGTCGTTCTTTTGCCACATTCGATTGTCGATAATCCGTGGCCAAAACACAGTACGACTTATTAGCACCTCTTCCGACCCTACCCCGAAGTTGATGAAGCTGGGAAAGCCCAAAACGCTCGGCATGTTCAATCACCATAATAGTGGAGTTAGGAATATCAATACCAACCTCAATCACGGTGGTGGCAACAAGAATCTGGATCTCGCCTTGAGCATACGCCTGCATGATTTTTTCTTTTTCTTGAGCCTTCATTTTTCCATGAAGCAATCCGACCCTAAACTCAGGAAAAATCTGACATAAAATCTTATGAGCGCGAGTCGCATCTTTAAGCGCCAGCTTTTCACTCTCTTCAATTAAAGGAAAAACAAAGTAAACCTGTTGCCCCTCATTAACTTTTTTATTAATAAAATCATATAGTTTAGCACGATCCTTCTCCATCATGATTCGAGTTACAATCGGCTGTCTTCCTTTGGGCATTTCCATCATGAGAGAAAGATCCAAGTCGCCATAAAGTGTCATCGCTAAGGATCGAGGGATGGGGGTTGCGGTCATGACAAGAACATCGGGTTGAATCCCCTTTTTCATCAATTGCATTCTTTGCTTAACCCCAAAGCGGTGCTGCTCATCAATAATCACCAGACTTAAGTTTTGAAATCCAACCTCGTCTTCGATCAGGGCATGAGTACCGATCACCACCACAGGTTTTTTTGATTTGATTTTTTGTAAAATCTGTTCCCGACATTTCCCTTTAATAGACGAGGTAAGTAGTAAAATTTCCAACCCAAAGTTTTCTAATAATTTAGAAAAATTTTTATAATGTTGTTCAGCAAGAATTTCAGTCGGTGCCATAATGGCAACCTGATTATTATTTTCAACCGCAAGCAAGGCCGCGAGCATACAAACAACCGTCTTACCACTCCCCACATCCCCTTGAAGAAGCCGACTCATCACCTTCGGGGAACACATATCCTCTGTAATTTCGTGAAGTGCCCGTTTTT
>JBGTGJ010000005.1:0-11395 GCA_041746775.1 bacterium | reverse complement strand
AAAACATCTCAGGGTTTTGATTCCCACCGCGGGGGGACCTAATGCGAGAAAGGCGATCGAGCTAGCCATTCCACTCGGTTATTACGAAGATACTTCCATTACGACTTTATTCATTCAGTCCAAAATGAAAAAAATCTATTTCCCATTTTTCCGGTCCACTCCACTGGAAAAACCGGTCGCGGCTCATAACGAATTGGTCAAACAGCTGGGGCAATCTTTTAAAGTGAATATCGAGACCAAAAGTTTGTCCGTTGAAAAAGATTTTTCGGAAGGGGTTATCAAAGAGGTTGAAAAAGGCTACGACCTAGTTTTTTTAGGGGCCTCGGGTTATCGTAATATTTTGCAATCTCAGGCGCTTAGTCAAATTGTGGCGCATAGTTCCGCTCATCTCGTCGTCGTTAAAGCCAAGGATAACAAGAGTCGATACCGTCGTTTGTTGGTTCCCGTTCGAGGTGATTTTTATTCTAAGCTTGCGACAGAGTTTGCCCTTCTCTATGCCGAAGCGGTTGAAGCGGAGGTGACACTTTTGCATGTTGTGAAAGTTGGAAGCGGGCTTTTGGAAACCAAAAGGGAAGGGGTAGAAACCAATCATTTTCAGTCGGAAGTCCAATCTTTTCTAACTCATCCTGACCGAGTCAAAATTCAAACCCAAATGGTCGAAGGGGAAAAGGCATCGAATGAGATATTAAAAGAGCTGTATCGTGAAGAATATGACCTTTTGGTTTTGGGTGCAGAAAATCGCTCCGTCACTGCGGATCTTAATTTGGGATATGGAGCGGAATATCTAATTGAAGAGGCTCCTTGTTCAGTTGTGACGCTGATTCCGCGGGCAAAGAAGCCGAAGGTTTGAATCATTCTCTAATCTTCCCCAAATATTTCTTAAGCACCTTCGAAGTCTCCCCAATCGGCAGATGCACATCAAGAATAGTAAATTGTTTTTGTTGATATGCTGCTAAAAGATTTTTCCACATCTCTTTTTTGGTTCGTACTTCGTAACCTTTGCCTCCCCACAAACTGGCGAGTTTTGCGTAGTTCCATTCGCTTAACCCAAAATATTTTCCTGTCGGTTGGATCGTTCGCAACATTTCCCAGCTGGCGTTGTTGAATACGATGATGATGGGATTGGCTTTCCATGTCGGAGCATGACTGATTTCGCTTCCGGTCATTTGGAAGGCGCCATCCCCCACCATGATCAGTGGGCGTTTGCCGCTGCCAATCTGAACGCCTAGTCCCGCCGGCACTGCAAATCCCATCGTGGCATAGTAGCCTGAGGCGAGTAAGGTCTCCGTATGCACATCTAACGAAGCGAACAGACAGTCTCCATTATCGGCGATTACCGGCATGGTTCCTTTTTCCGAAAAAAGCCGGTTGATGGCGTGAATCATCGTTTCCACTTTGATGGGGGAATCATCGAAATAGGATATTGGTTTTGGAGGAGGGGGTTGTTTTTTTTGAAAACCTAGTTTCTTGGTTTTTCGAGTCATCTTCGAGATCAATTTTGTTAATAATGTTTCGAGTGTCACATGTTCATAATCGTGATGTCCTATGGTGACATGTCGTGAGATGGCGTGGATTAAATTTTTCGGGTTCAAATGACTCAGGCGCAGCGCCATGTTGGTATCGGCGAAGATGACTCCCAATAAAAGTAAGCAATCCGAGTTCTCCACCAGCTGCATCACTTTCGGATCTCCGGCCGGGCCTAAATAGGTTCCTGCAAAGAGTGGATGGTTAATTGGATAAGTCGCTCTTCCCATAAAAGAGCTGACCACCGGTGCCTGTAATTTTTCCGCGAGTTGAACTACTTTCCGACTAAGTCCAAATCTCTTCACTTCCACATCGACCATGATCACCGGGCGTTTGGCTTGACTCAATCGCTCGATAATCTCCGCGACTGCCTCTTCGGTAGCTTCCAAATCTTCCTCTAAAAACTTAAGCGGTTTGGGATGAGGGGGTGGGCATTGTTGCAATGCTCGGTCGCGCGGGATTTCAATGTAAACGGGGAGGGAAAGTTTTTCTGAAATCGTCAGTGCTTTTTCAATCTCATTAGCAGCGGTGGTTGGGTCTTCCAAAATTGCCTGATAAGCGGTGATCTCTTTGAAGACATTTCGTTGGCTCTGTAGACTTTTCGCTTGGTGGTGAAAGTGAATCCCTTTTCCTCGCTCATTCATCCCCGGCGCCCCTGAGATGACGACGATAGGAGATTTTTCAGCATAAGCGCAGGCGACGGGGTTGACGATATTGAGCGCCCCTGCCCCATAAGTAATCGCAACAGGGGTCAGTCGTTGAGTGATGCGACTCATTCCATCCGCCGCAAAACCCAATCCTGGTTCATGCGATAGAGTGATGAGTTTAAGTTTTTGGTATTTTTCAATGCATTGGAAAAAATTAAGGGCGAAGTCGCCAGGGATGCCGAAGATGTGACGGGCCCCTCGGCGATGGAGCGATTCTAGGAGATATGTGCCGATGTTGGATCTGCTTGAGGACATCGTTCCTCCTAGAATAAATTATATAGAATTTAGGGAATGGACAGGAGGGAAATTTATGACTTTAATCGGATTGCCACGATTCCAATCAAAAATAACCCCCCCACTAAAACCAACAGATTGAAAATGACCGATTGACGATGAAGCGAGTCGAATTGCTTTTTAAATCTGATCCCTGGCTCGGAATCTTCCTCGACAGTCTTCATCTGAATTTTAAGATCGTGAATCTTGGGGCGAAGGACGGTTCCTGCGTAAATCGAGCTTCCTAACATCAATAGTATCAATATAATCCTCACCCAGGGGAATTGGCGAGAGAGAATCGATTCGGCAAAGGTTGAGATCAGTAAAATTGAGCCAGCAATATAACCAACTAAGTAGTAGCGCGGAAAAAGCGCGGCTAGGAATTGGCTGGCAATTTCTTTAGGTAATTCTTGGAACACGGTGGGGGTGGTGATGAAGGAAAAAAAGAAGATCGATCCCACCCAAATTGATAAACTTAATAAATAAAACCATTGAGATAGAAAAAGCATCGGGCACTCCATTTTTTAAGAACAGGCTTGTCTTCATAAGAGCGGTTCAATAAGAGTGTCAAGAAAAGGAGAGAAAAATTATGTCTCGAGATTCTAACGTCACCCCCATCACCCGCAACGAACCGAGAACTTTTTATGCGACTCGAGTCTCTCATACCCCAACCGGAGAGGTATGGGATATCTGGACGGTACTCGATGGGAGAAGGGTGGGGGCACTAACGGTGGTGGATGACGGATTTAGTGTTTACGGATTGGCAGCGGTTCGCAAGGGGACCGATCATGATGAATTGATGGATTTGATGGAGTGTTTGTATCCACCACAATGTACCGATGCGGAACGGCAGGAGTTGATGGTGACTGAGTATGAAGATGAGCCGAAAGTTTATGAGACGGCTTATTAAAAAAAAAGGCGGCCACCCGGGGCCGCCCCTACGAATTAATTTAAATTAACCGTGTTTTTTGAAATATTCTTTCGACGCATCCACCGACGGTTTGATCGTGTCCGAACCGGGCTTCCAATTGGCAGGACAGACTTCTCCGTGTTTCTCATTAAATTGTAAGGCATCGACCATTCGCAACGCCTCGTCGACGCTTCTTCCAAGTGGAAGATCATTGACGACCATATGGCGGATTACCCCCTTCTTATCGATCAAGAACAAACCACGAAGTGCGATACCGGCATCCTCCAACAACACTCCATATTTGCGTGAAATATCTTTCGTCACATCGGCCAAGATTGGGTATTTGATATCTCCGATTCCGCCATCTTTTCGAGCGGTTTTTCTCCAGGCCAGGTGACTAAACTTTGAGTCGATCGAGCAGCCTAAAACCTGCACCCCTTTTTCTTGGAACTTTTCGGTTTGATCCGAAAAGGCGATAATTTCAGTTGGGCAGACAAAGGTAAAGTCGAGGGGGTAGAAAAACAAAACGACATCCTTTCCTTTATAATCGGAAAGCGAAATATCTTTAAAAGAACCATCTTCCATCACGGCACCCGCTTTAAACTCGGGGGCTTTTTGTCCAACTTGTATCATGTTGTGTCTCCTTATCTAATTGTTAATGATTTTTTCGCACATCATACTACGTTCTTTTTGAGGTAGGAAGTACGAGGTACGAAATGTAAGATTTTGGGTCAACGAAATTTGTGATTATTGATGAATCCCTACCGCATCTGGAAACATCTCTGCAAGATAAGCTAAGATATCTCTCACTCCAATGAGGCGGTAGAGTTTTCCCCCCTTAGTCACAGGGATATGGCGAAATCCTCCAATCGACATTTTATTGATAGCGTAGGCGATTTTGTCAGTTGATTCGAGGGTTTCTGGTTGGGGGGTCATAATCTCACTAATCGGTTTTTTGGAAAGATCTTCTGCTTTTCCCATCGCTTTAAAGAGAATGTCTCGCTCCGTCACAATTCCTAGCAAAGTTTCATTCTGCATAATCAGGATTGCGCGATTTTCTTTGGTCAGCAATTCGGCCACTTTTAAGATCGGTGTATCAGGAGTGACCATCGTGGGGGGGGAACTTTGGAGAGTCTCCAGCGTGTCTTTCATTAAAGACTTTTCAAAGGTGGTCTTAGGTCGGATACCGTCGAAGGCGGTTAAATCTTCACCGCAATCTTCACACTCATCTGCTCCACCGATATTTTCGTGGCTGCAAAATGGGCACTTCATGCCTTAACTCCTTGAGAGGCCGGTCCCACCACCCAGGTATCTCCGCTGTTGAGCAATTGCTCAAGATTTCCTCTGCCAGACTTTTCAATCGCGGCACTCACTTGTTGGTTGACCAGTTCATCATAGGTCGGTTTTTTGATGGAACGAATGATCCCCATGGGGACAGGAAACGCAGGAAGCTCCATCCGTGCTAATAATTCAGCATACGTCGGGTTGTCCTGTTCGGCACGATGAATCAAAAGATCGGCGGGAGGAGATTTGGGATCAAATTCTACGATTTCAGGTTCTACCCCTTTGAGTCGTATTCCTTTGTTTCTATCTTTTCCGAAGATTAACGGTTGCCCTTCCACGAGGAACAATCGGTTGTCTTCGCGAGTCGTTTTGTCGTCGATCTCTTTAAAGGCGGCGTCATTGAAGATGACACAATTTTGATAAATTTCGACAAATGCAGAACCTCGATGTTGCCCGGCCGCTTGGAAAATCTCCGTCATGTGTTTCACATCGGTATCATAGGTTCGGGCCACGAAGGTCGCTTCAGAACCAAGTGCCAAGCTGATAGGATTGAGCGGATAGTCCACACTGCCGAGTGGGGTCGATTTGGTTTTTTTGCCGAACTCGGAAGTGGGGGAGTATTGCCCTTTGGTCAGTCCATAAATTCGGTTGTTAAAAAGTAAAATCTTAAGATCGATATTTCTTCGTAGGGCATGAATGAGATGATTTCCCCCAATGCTCAGTCCATCTCCGTCTCCCGTTACCACCCAGACCGAAAGATCAGGGCGATAAACCTTCAACCCTGTCGCAATCGCTGGGGCGCGGCCGTGGATGGTGTGGAAACCATAGGTATCCATATAATAAGGAAATCGGCTGGAGCACCCAATGCCAGAAACAAAGACATAATCTTTGCGTGGGATGTTTAGCTTCGGCAGGACATTTTGCATGGTCGCAAGGATTGCGTAATCGCCGCATCCAGGACACCAGCGGACATCCTGATCGCTGATAAAATCTTTACGAGTTTGAACCAGTTCTAATTTAGCACCTTCGGGCGACATTTTTCATTTCACTCCTTGAAGGGAGAAGCTTTTGCACCCCTTCATAAATTTCAGAAATTTTAAACGGTTTCCCCTGCACCTTCGATAGCGATTGGGCATCGACCAAGAATTTAGCACGAATCAGCATGGAGAGCTGCCCTAAGTTCATTTCGGGGATGAGTACTTTATCGAAGCTTTTCAGAAGAGCGCCGAGATTTTTGGGGAATGGGTTGAGGTATCGTAAATGAATGCTGCTGACCGCGTGCCCATCTTTTTGTAATCTCTCTACCGCGGAAGTGATCGCTCCGTAAGTCGAGCCCCATCCGACGACCAAGACATCCCCTTCAGAAGCGCCAAATGGGATAATGTCGGGAATATCTTGTGCGATGTTGGCCACTTTTTCTGCACGAACGTGAGTCATCTTTTCATGATTGCTGGGATCGTAGCTGACATTTCCACTACGATCTTCTTTCTCAAGACCGCCGATACGGTGCTCAAGTCCCGCTGTGCCTGGAATGGCCCAACGTCTTGCCAACGTTTTTTCATCCCGAATGTACGGCATGAATTTCTTTTCACCTTCGGTCAGTTGAGCAGGGTATTGAACGGAAATTTCTGGCAGATCTTCAAGGTTCGGAATTTTCCACGGCTCACTTCCGTTGGCGAGGTAGCCATCCGACAAGAAGAGCACCGGAGTCATATATTTAATTGCGATTCGAACCGCCTCAATCGCCATGTTAAAACAATCGGAGGGGGTACAAGGGGCAATAATCGGGACCGGACTTTCACCATTGCGTCCAAACATCGCTTGTAACAGATCGGATTGCTCCGTTTTAGTCGGAAGCCCAGTGCTCGGGCCGCCACGTTGGATGTCTAAAACAATGAGAGGGAGTTCGGCCATGACCGCGAGGTTCAGCGCTTCACTCTTAAGTGCCAGACCTGGACCGCTGGTTCCTGTCATGGCGATCGATCCGCCAAACGCACCGCCGATCGCTGCACCGATGGCGGCAATTTCATCTTCAGCTTGAACTGTTCTCACCCCGAAATTTTTAAGTTTCGATAGTTCATGAAGAATATCCGAAGCAGGGGTGATCGGATAACTACAGTAAATTAACGGCGTTTTGGCCAGTTCTGCTGCGGCGACAAAGCCGATCGCAGTCGCAGTGTTTCCAATAATGTTTCGGTATTTTCCTGGCGGAAGGGTCGCTGGCTTAATTTTGTAATGAGTGGAGACGATCTCTGCGGTATCGGCGAGATGATATCCCGCTTTGAGTGCCAGAATATTTGACTTGGCAATGTCAGGCTTTTTGGAAAACTGCTTCTCGATCCAGTGGATCGTGACATCTAAAGGACGATCGTACATCCAGTACATCATGCCGAGCGCAAAAAAGTTTTTGCAGCGATCTTTTTCTTTATTGGTGAGCTCAATTTCTTCCAGAGCCTTCAGGTTCATGCTGGTAATCGGTACTCGAAACACTCGAAAATCTTTCAAACTGCCATCTTCAAGAGGATTACTGGTGTAGCCAGCCCGTTCAAGATTTCTGTCGTTGAAGGCATCTTGGTGGGCAATAATAATGGCGCCATGTGGGACATCACGAAGATTGGTTTTTAATGCGGCCGGATTCATTGCAACTAAAACATCCGGTTGATCTCCGGGGGTGCGAATATCTTGGCTGGAAAAGTTGACTTGGAAGGCACTGACTCCGGGAAGGGATCCAGCGGGGGCTCGGATCTCTGCGGGAAAGTCAGGGAGGGTGCTGATGTCGTTACCGATCACGGCACTGGTGTTGGTAAATTGAGTTCCGGTCAGCTGCATTCCATCGCCGGAATCTCCAGCGAAACGGATGACGACATGATCGACTTCTTCTCGGTGTTTGACGGGATGAATTCCCAAACTACTCTCGGAATCCATAATTAGGTTTTTCTCCTTTTTTCTTAAGCCCCTTCGGCGTTCGTACTGATCTGGTGAGGGTCCGGGGGCAGATTATAAACCTCGCTAGGAAAATTTTCTGCCAAATAAATCACGATATCTCGCACGGAAACAAGCCCCAAAAACTCTTTCTGGCCATTCACAATCGGTAGGTGCCGATACTTTCCTTCACTCATTTTGCGAATTGCCACCGCCAAGGTGTCTTCTCGATCTAATACCTTAGGTTTTGCGGTCATCAATTTTTCGATGGGAGTCGAACCATCCACGTTTGCGAGTAATCCACGGGACAAGACATCTCGTTCGGTAAATATCCCAACTACCCTTTTATTTTCTAAAACCACGGCACAGCCTGTTTTGTTTTCTTGAAGTTGACGAATAACTTCAGAAAAAGGCAAGTCTTTACTGACAGTTACAGCTTTTCGTGATTTTAGGTCTTTAATTTTCTCTTTTTTTAAAACCTGATCAAAATTCACTTAAAACCCCATTTTTTAAAGGTGGAGGACGATCTGCAATATCTTGGTCAAAATGACAAGAACCTTTTCACCCTATATTATGCACTCATTTTGATTTTTTTGGTGAAGAATCTCAATCGATAATATGGAGATTTGTTTTTTGTAATTCTTACGGACGGATCTTAAGAATTATCTTAAATAGATCTTGCACTCGCCGCGAGGTTTTTTTAATGATAAAAAACTATGATCACGGTTCGTCCTCCTAAGCTATCCATATTAGATCGTCTTTACATTGGTGCAGTTTTTAAGGGGATGTGGATTACACTCAAACATGCTGTCGGAAATATTTTTCATCAAGATAGAATACTCACCTACGAATATCCCGAAATGAAGAAGCCAGTTCCCGAAAATTACCGTGCCGAGCATCGGTTGATGCAGCGGCCCGATGGTTCGGTTCGCTGTACCGCATGTATGCTCTGTGCCACCGCCTGTCCTGCCAATTGTATTGAGATTGTTGCGACCGAACACCCCGATCCTCGGGTTGAAAAATATCCTGCCGTTTACAATATCAACCTCTTGCGCTGTGTTTATTGTTCACTTTGTGTTGAAGCCTGCCCTTGCGACGCGATTCGAATGGATACCCAAAAGGTAGAGCAGGTTGGGTATACTCGCGAGCATTTCATTGTCGATAAAGAATATCTGATGAAGAATCATCCTGAGAACAAAAGTCCTTATTCGATTGCGTTGTATTAAACCCCCAAATCCTAGAACCTAAAAACTATGCCCAAAAAATATCGAGTGACTCTGATTGAAGGGGATGGAATCGGCCCCGAGATCTGTGCTGAGATGCTGAAGGTGTTGGAGGCGACCAGAGTTTCTATCCAATTTGATCGGGCCTTTGCAGGGCAAACGGCACTCGAAAAATTTGCCGATACGATTCCTGATCAAACCCTTCGCCTCATCAAAAAAAATCGAGTCGCGATTAAAGGGCCACTCACCACTCCCATTGCCAAGGGATTTGGCAGTATCAATGTCCTTCTTCGCAAAAAACTTCAGCTTTATGCCAATGTTCGCCCGGTAAAAAGTTTTCCAGCGATCAGTCCTTATCCCGATATCGATCTCGTGATCATGCGGGAGAATACCGAAGATCTTTATTCAGGAATTGAGCATGAAATCGCTCCGGGAGTCGTCGAGAGCATCAAGGTGATTACTCGAGTAGCTTCACTGCGGATTGCGAACTATGCCTTCGATTACGCCCAGAAAAATAAACGAAAAAAAGTCACCTCGATTCACAAGGCCAACATTATGAAACTCTCCGATGGCCTTTTTTTAAATTGTGCCCGGCAGGTTTCCAAAAAATACCCTTCTATCCAATATAATGAGCTGATCGTGGATAATGCTTGTATGCAACTCGTGACTCGTCCCCAACAGTTTGATGTTTTGCTCTTAGAAAATCTCTATGGTGACATCGTCTCTGACCTTTGCGCTGGTTTAGTAGGAGGGCTCGGTTTGGTGCCAGGGGCGAATATCGGAAAGAAATATGCGCTATTCGAATCGGTTCATGGTTCTGCCCCTGATATTGCGGGGAAGGGGATTGCTAATCCAATTGCGATCATCCTGACAATGAGCATGATGTTGTTACATCTCGGAGAAAGAGCAGCTTCCGAAGCAGTTCAGGCGGCTGTCCGACAGGTTTTAAAAGAAAAGAAAGTGCGAACTCCGGACCTTGGTGGAAAGAATACGACCGCTGAAATGGGGGATGAATTGGCGAAGAAAGTAAAAAAACTGATCTTAAAGGATAAATAATATGGCAAAAAAGAATTTAGCGGAAGGGGTTGAAGCCCCTGATTTTGAACTTCCCGATCAAGATGAAAAAAAGATTCGATTAAGTCAGTTTCGTAACAAAAAAAATGTCATCCTCTATTTCTATCCCAAAGATCTTACTTCAGGTTGTACCCAGCAGGCGTGTGATTTTAGCGAGCACCTGACTCCATTCCAAAAGCAGGATGCCGTGATCTTAGGAGTCAGTTTTGATGATGCAGCAAAGCATCAGAAATTTATTGAGAAGAATGGTTTAAAAATCTGTTTGCTCTCCGATCTGCAAAAGAAGGTGGCCGATCTTTATGGGGTGTACCAAGAAAAAAGTCTCTATGGCCGAAAGTTTATGGGGATCGTCCGCACTACTTTTGTGATTGATAAAAAAGGGAAAATTAAAAAGATTTTTCCGAAGGTGAAGGTGAATGGGCATTGGGAGCAGGCTTTGGACGCGCTTAGAGAATAATGCGGAATGAAAATTGGGGATATTAATAGATTTTAATTTTCGTAATGTGAAGACCATGCGAGGTCCAGCCGACATCGTAGCCTACATCAATCCCTTCTTGTAACTGACGATGATCCTTGTCTCCAATAAAGCGAACTTCTTCTAGATTAAAATAGACATCCTTCCCGTGCTTGTCTTTCACAAAACCGTAACGGGTTTGGGGAAAGAATTTGACGACCTTGCCATGAGAGAACTTATCTGTTTCTTCCGTGGTAGGATCTTCTAAGGAATTTTGTTCGACAGGTTGATTTTCTTTGATATCTTCCATCATTCAATCTTTCATTCCGCATTTGCTATCACCTTGCCAGCGAACAAAACCCTTCATAGTCGATCAACTCTTTAATCGTCGGCTTATCACCGCACACTGGGCACTGTGGGTCACGGCGGATTTTCATTTCTCGAACCTTCATCTTCAAGGTATCAATGATCAGAAGTCGGCCAATGAGAGGGTCCCCTTTTTCAATGAGTAACTTGATGACTTCAATCCCTTGGATCGAACCGATAATGCCTGGCAAGACTCCAAAGACCCCCGCCTCTTGGCAAGAGGGGGCCATTTCAGGAGGGGGAGGTTCCGGGTAGAGACAACGATAGCAGGGTCCTTTGGCTTCGGGATGAAAGACAGTCACCTGTCCCTCAAAACGAAAGATACTTCCATCCACCAAAGGTTTTTTCAAAAACACACAGGCATCGTTGACCAGGTATCGAGTGGGAAAATTATCGCAACCGTTCACGATGACATCATAGTCCTTGATGATCTCCATGATATTTTCGCTACTCAATTTATCCCGATAAGTAATGACATTGATGTCGGGGTTGAGTGCCTTAAGAGTCAGCTTCGCCGACTCGACCTTGGGTTCACCGATTCGTTCTTCATTATGAAGTATTTGTCTTTGCAGGTTGGATCGGTCGACGACATCGTGATCGATAATACCGATCGTTCCCACTCCGGCAGCGGCAAGGTAGAGGGCAGTAGGGGATCCAA
>JBGTGJ010000004.1:0-3996 GCA_041746775.1 bacterium | reverse complement strand
AATCCGCAGCAAGGGGTGTTAACGGAGATCATTGATACCAAGGGGAAAATGACAGTTAAAGTTTTAGATTTTTATGGAGGAGAATGATGCCGAAAAAACCAGATCCAATTTCTGAAGAAGAAAATTCCGAGTTTGAAGAGTTCGTCGAAGAGGGGGAGGAGGAGAATGCCTCCGACATGTTTGATTTTGCTTCCGACCCTGCTCCTGCACCGGTAAAAAAGGGGGGGGCAAAAAGCGCTCCTTCTTATTCTGCGGCCTCGATGGCTAGTGGATCAGAATCTAAAACGGCCGGGTTGGCTGCTGATGTTCCGGTTCAGCTGGTAGCGGTCATGGGAAAAAAGACGATGACGGTCAAAGAGATTCTTTCCATTAAAAAAGGGCAAGTACTTGAGCTCAACCGTTTTCCTAATGAAGCGATCGATATTGTGGTAGGGGGGAAGTTAATGGCGAAAGGGGAATTGGTCGAAGTGGATGGGAAGTTGGGGGTCCGAATTATCAAGATTTTCGAATAAATTATGGAACCATCCAACATCGATTTTACCTGGGTCTTTTTAAAAATGATCTTTGCCATGGTGGCGGTGATTGCATTGGCGATTGTGATCCTCCGTTATGTGATTCCTCGTTTATCCTTCAGTCGTGCGCAGAATGCGCGTAGTGATTTAAAAATTGTCGATCGTATTCCACTCGAGGGGAGAAAAAATCTTTATTTGGTTCAGATTGAGGGGAGAAGGTTTTTAGTGGCATCGACCGATCATCAAGTTAATCTGATCAGTGAACTGGGACCTGTTCATGAAACCAAAATGTAAGCGTTTTAAGTTTCTATTCTCGTTTTCCCAATGGCTGGGAATTCTTGCCGCATTTGGCTTTGTCTTTTCATTTTCCTCTCATTTGCTTTGGGCCCAAGCTACCTCCCTCAATCAACCGGTGAGCAAGCCACTCATCATTGTTCTAGCTTTAATGGCCTTGGCGATATTGCCGGTGGTTTTGGTGATGGTCTCCTCTTTCGTCAAGATTGCGGTCGTGTTGGCGTTGATTCGTAATGCTCTAGGAACTCAACAGATTCCACCCAATCAGATTATTACCGGATTGGCGATGATCCTTTCGATCTACATCATGCTGCCAGTCGGGATGGACATCTATCGTGAGACCAGTGGTGTGATTCAAACCACCTCCAATCAGGGTTTTCTCTCGCAAGCGACGATTGGTTTACTCCAAGAAGGGTTACAGAAAGGGAAAGAACCATTGCGGGCGTTTTTAATCAAGAATGCGACAGAAAAGAATCGTGCCCTGTTTTACAATCTCGCAAAAAAAATGCGAAAGCCAATCGATCAAGCTTCACTTTCGGCAAACGATTTTATCATCTTAATCCCCTCTTTTATCATCAGTGAATTATCCGAAGCGTTTCAAATCGGCTTTGTGTTGTTCCTTCCATTTTTGGTGATTGACATGGTGGTGGCCAATATTTTGCTTTCTCTTGGGATGTTTCAACTCTCGCCGATCACGGTTTCGTTGCCGTTTAAGCTACTTTTGTTCGTTTTAGTCGACGGGTGGTATTTGGTGACGAGGGGTTTGATTTTGGGGTACACTTGAATCGAACATCGAATTTCGAACATCGAACATCGGTTCATTGGAGGAGGAATTTATGGAAAATTACATCCTCGCCATCGGCAAACAATCGCTTTTCCTCACACTGATCCTTTCCGCCCCTGCAGTGATGGTTGCGCTCATTGTGGGTTTAATCATCAGTCTTGTTCAAGCAACCACGCAGATTCAAGAGCAGACCCTGACTTTCGTTCCAAAACTGGTGGCCGTTTTTGTGGTGTTAGCTGTGACTGGCCCTTGGCTGATGTCGCAGATGATTTCCTTTACACATGCTTTGTTTGAGGGGTTTCCGACTTATATCCATTAGTGAAGAGTGAAAAGTGAAAAGTGAAAAGTACTGCCCTCTCGACGTTTTTCTCTTCACTCTTCACTTTTTACACTTCACCAAATGCCAGCTCTACAATCTTCCCAATCCTTCTTAGAAAATCTCGGCATCCACATCGATCTATTCCGCTTCATGATTATCGGTGGACTGATTTTTATGAGGTTGTTTGTCATTTCCACGATGGTTCCTTTTCTGGGTGGAAAACCGATTCCCGGGAGGGCTCGGATTGGGCTGTGTATGGCTTTGATGATGTTTTTTTATGTTCCGGTGTCGGCGATGTCGGTTGAAAAAATTCCGGAGAGTGCTTGGTTACTTGCTGCACTATTTCTCAAAGAAGTTTTGTTTGGAATTTTATTATCCCTTTCCGTCACGATGGTTTTTTATGGGATTCAAGCGGCAGGAAACATGGTCGATAACCAGCGGCAACTTGCCAACGCCAGGATTTTTAATCCCACTTTGGCCTCGCAAGCTTCGTTATTTGGAGCATTTTACTTTCAATTCTCCCTGGTCATTTTTCTAACCCTAGGGGGGCATCGCATGTTTTTAAATGGGATTGGGGAGAGTTTCATTGCTGTTCCGGTCCTACAATTCCCCAATATCCCCCCCGGAATCACCCCCGTGCTAGAGCTCATCATGCGGATTGCTGCCGACTCATTGGTGATTTCGCTACAACTCTCAGCCCCTATTTTGGTGGCGATCTTTTTGGCCGATCTTATCTTGGGGCTGACCAATCGGGTTGCCCCGATGATCAACGTTTTTGAAATGGGGTTTAATATCAAAGGGTATGTGGGGCTATTGCTGGCCTATTTTGGGCTTCCATTGGTTTATAACCAGATGAAGTTCTGGTTTTTAAAGACGCTGCAGATGTCGGAGCAGATCATTCACCTGTTTATGAAATAACACGGTGTGTTATCTTGGATATCCCAGCTAGCCTTGTCCCATAAAAATCGTTAAAATGAGCTATAAACTCAACCATTGTCGCAACTCCTGATTTTCCTTTTACCGATAAAAGGGAGTAGGTTTAAAGTTTAAGTTTTTAAAGGAGATCAAGACATGTCGCAAATTGGAAATAATCGACCCGTTGACCCAAACAAGCGATTACAACAGCCGGATGACGAGTTTCAGGATGAGGATATTGATAGCGATTACGAGAGTGATCTTGATCTCAATGAAGAATTAGCAGGAGAGGAAGGGATAGAGGATCCCTCTGGCCCCTCCACTTCAACCTCGAGGAGTGCGACTCCTCGTCGATCCCCTCGTGCTAATCCTTATGGTGGAACCTATGGAACTTCGGGTACCCCCACCCCGTCCAGAAATTTAGCTACCGGCAGTGGGGTTCCTCAGCCACAAAATTCTGATGAAGCAGCCTTCTTGCAGCAATTGGCCTCTCAAGGGTTGACTAATGACCAAATCAAACAACAGTTTCAGGCGATGTTTGGACGTGAACCCACGGATGTCGAGATTTTATACGCCAAGCAGGGGTTTGCTGCTTTTCCCAATGGGGTTCCTTCAAAATACAATGCTTACGCGGGAGGAAACTACAACACTGTAGCGGGTGGTGGTTCTAATTATCTTTTGAAATACATCATGGATCAGCAGATGTTGCAAGAAACCAAACAGATGGTTTCACAGGCGAAGAACAAAGAAAAAGGGGAGCAGGTTCGAATTCACATGATTCTTTTAATGATCATGATGGGAGATATTACGGGAGCCCTCACTCTTTACGGTCGTTTATGGGAACGAGAGAATCGAGAAATCTACAAAAAGATCGTCGATAAAATGGAAAAGGTCCGTCAGGCTCGCGCCTTGGTCATTCGAAACTTTGCGATGGAGCCTCCGCCGCGTGCTTACGCTGGTGGGAACCCTCAGCTTGCTGCAACGGCCCAGGACCGAACGCAAAAATTTACCCAGTTTGTTCAGTTGAACACTCAGTTGATGAATGAATTAAGCTCCTCTCAGACCGAGCTTTCGACCATGCTACAGGATGTCAAGCGAGAGAGGGATTTGTTTGCTCAGTTTTTGAAAACTACAGCGGATGATAATTATTCGGTTAATAGAAGGCTCGTTGG
>JBGTGJ010000003.1:0-6031 GCA_041746775.1 bacterium | reverse complement strand
TTATTAATCCTTCCTCGATGAGTTGATAGTCTTGGGCTGTTACCTTTTCATCGTACAGCTCTCGCTGTGCGTTGTAGATTCTTATCAGTGTGTCGCGCCCTTCATACAACAACGTGGCAAGTCTCTTTAAAAACCATCGCGCATTCTCCCAACCTTCTCCCTTAAACAGCGCTTCGACGTACTCTGCAGTTTCTCCTAAATCGAGAGCCATGAGTTCCAAGTCATTATTGTAATTTTCTGTTAGGATCTCTTTGAGTTTCTCAATGAGAGGAAACCAAGGGGATGATGCGTCAGTAGGTGGAAGTTCCTTTCCTTTTTCTCGCTTCCCATCCTCAATTTCACCAATACTGGGATGAATAATTCCCCGTCCTTCTAAATCGACTTTCTCCACTACCTTTTTGGTCATCCCATCATAGAGTTCTCCTTTTGGAACTGCGGCGTGACCTGTGGCGCCCATTACCGCTCCATACTCCATCAAGATCTGGTTGTGACTGTAGTAAGTATCCACAATATCAAAAAGGATCTTAGGACGGTCGTTGAGCAATTCTCCTTTGCTTGTCACATCCTCAGGACCACGGCGATTAGTTCTCCCTCGCTCTTGCCCTTTTTTGATCCTGGAAAATGTAGGTCTCCCTCCTAATTGGTGGGCGAACATCCAAAGATCAGCCCCTTCGACTAGGGCGTCGACAGTGAAGACTGCTTCAATTTCTCCTTGAGTAACTGCGTCCAGGATTGGATCTTTTTGACCTTGTGTATGTCCTGAAACAATCGCAATGACCGCGTCGACTTCTCCTCTTCGATACGCTTGGAGGGCATTCTGTAAATCGCGAGGGCTTATCTTTCCTTTTTCTTTTCCTAAGGTAATTATTTTTCTATTCTTTAGTTCTGTTCCGTTACTTCGCGAAAAATAATTTGCATAATCCTCCGCCATCATTCCGGCATGTTTAAGATCAGCACCAAAACCGAGTACCGGCTCTAATTGACTCTTCCCGCTTGGACTTAAGTTTTCTTTCCTTATTCCATGCTTTTCCAGAGCTTGATAAAGGCGTTCATTTCTTTGTGGCTTATCGAGTAGAGTACTAACGAGTTCCCGAGTGGCAAAATCTTGGGAGGCACTTGCAACTTTTAACTGACTTAAATCTTCTCCCTCTACTTTTACCAAATAGGTCCTTGGGGTGATCCCTAGTTGCATCGCCTCTCGTTCAGTCATTCGGTGGAGAACCGATCTTTCTCCTAATGCAGGAGTAGCAGTAAAACCAAGCCTGAGGAAATTATGAGATACTGTTCGAAGTGTTTCTAAAAGTTTAGACCAACTTTCTTCTCCTTTCCCTTCACTCATGGTGAGATGATGGACTTCATCGACACCGACCATCACTATCTTTCCTTGTTCCTCTAAGGCAGATCGAAGCTCCTTCTCAAATTGAGCTCGTCGGGCTTCGTTATTCACCGATGGCACACTCACCACCACGACATCTCCGGAGAGATCTTTGTTCTCTGCCTTATATTCTGTGATCTTGAGCTTTCGGCCAAATTGCTTTTCAAAATAACCACCTAATCTCTCGATCACCTCGATATTTTGTTTGTGAATCTGATCGGTGTGATTAAGGATAATCAATTTATCTCCCCGCGCTTCGATAAAAAGCCCTTCTTCAATTCCTGCGGCAAAGGAGGCGATCATTGTCCTGGTCTTGCCGCTTCCCACCGGCATGATGATGGTACCTGCGAGTAGCTCTTTGGGAAGGGTCCCCTCAAGGGAAAGAGAGCTCATCTGATCTTTAATCAGCCTGAGCCTTCCTTTGATCTTGGCGATAGCAATTTCTTGATGAGGTCTTACCTCGAGCGCTTTTCCATATCCGATATCGCGATTGATTAGGGCAGGAATGATTTTTTCATCTTGCTTGCTTGTTTTTTCTGTAGGTTCTTTTTTCGGTCGATCGACGATCGGTCTATGATGGGGACTTCTTAAACCCAAATCGGAGAGAGAGCCTTCTTTAATCGGTTCAGAAAAGATTGCAGCACCAAGACGTAAAATTCGATCCAGTAAAAGTCTCTCACCAATCGCAATATCCTCGGCATATCGCTCTTTTTCTGCTCCGCGATATCTTTCCAGATTATTTAGTTCTTCTTTCCAAAATTTAGTCCGTTTGGAAATCTCAGAAAATTCTTTTTCGTAACCAACTCGAACCTCCTTACTTAATTGAGGAGCGGTCGAGGAAAATCGAGCTGCAATGCGATCGTGCTCTTTCACCAGGAGATTAAAGATCTCCACCGGCTTCAAAAGACTTTTTTCTAGCTCCGGTTCTGGAATCGGGAATTGTTCTTCGGTGATTTCGGTTGGCTCTGATGGTGGAACTTCAATTGTGCTTGTTGGTTGAGTTGAGGATGTTTCTTTCGGCTTCGATTCTTCCGACATGGAATACTCTAGTCCTACAGCTGCTGGAGAATCTCCGATCGTTTGCCGGTCTCCAGGAGCGTCACCAATCGTCTCTTCTTTCTTTGCACTCCCAGGAAATCCAATAATACTCACTGCAGGATCTGGTTTGGGACTACCCATCGCAGGCCCTTTGATCCCTGGCATTTCGAAATTTTCAGGATGATTGGAAGCCGACTTGGTTTTGATCTTCGGTGGTGGGGCCCATCGATTCCAAACAGTTCGACCAATCGGAACTTGCTGAATTGTGGGTACAACTTGGAGAGAAGTTTGTGTTTGCGTGATAACACCGTTGCTTCCAATGTTTGATGCAGAATACCCCTTCATCACCATCCCTCCACACTGTATCGGAATGTTTCCCGAGCCACTCTGCGGCCATGAAAACGCAGAAGGCTCGGGAACTAGATTCTTATGAAGACCTTGAGCCGTGGGTATTTTCTCAGAAACCAATTCCAATGCAGGAGGAGTCTTGATCCCCATCCCTTTGAACACCACCCCTTTCAACGGAAGAGAAACAAGAATCCCACTAGTGACCACCCTTGCCGATTCACGAATTGTTTTCGGAGGGGGAGTAAAATATTGAATATTCAACCCAAACCATTGATTGAAAATAGTATGAGTCAAACCTGCGGTGAGTGTATTCAAACCGCCATAGAAAATATGATTCGCCGTATCCCCGACAATAAACAGAGGATTCCCCTGCAAACTCCAACCGTAAGAGCGCCCCAAGTTACTCAACGACCAGGCTCGATTTTCACCCAAATAAGAATCAACGCCGGTAATTCTTTTGAGTAAATGATTGGGAGTTTCAATGACTCCCCAAAGAGCCTCTGCAACCCCTAATCCAACCTCTGCAGCTACTGATTGTGAAGTTGAAGCGCGGTCGTCGCATATCACCTCAGTGCCAAGCTTTCGGCAGTGTATCCCGTTAGATTTGAAAATATTTGGTGGAGTCACTTCCTCTTATCGGCAGGTTTTGAGAAATGTTTCTGGAAAAATCTTGTTCAACGATTAAATGTGGAATTGTTCCGAAAGTGCTTGTCTTAATTAGCTATTTTTCTTCCCAACACGAAGAATTAATTCCCACTGAATAGATCTTTTACTCTCTGGCTCACCCCAAGTTTTTTCTAGTCGTGGCTTGAGGAGTTCTAACGGGTCTTTGCCGGTTTCATTCCGATACCGTTGAGTGCCAGACCAGGTGCTGAGATAACCAAGCAGCTCATCCAGATTCCATTCTCTTTTCACTTCAAAAGATGGTGATGTCAGCTCTTCAAATGGAAAAGGAATAGTACGATATCTTTCCTCTACCAAACGGCGTTCCGGAGGCCAGTAGGTGCCGAGAACTTCACCGTAATACCACTCCATGATCGGATCGATTTCAGGTGAAATCTGGTGAAGGGGATAGGTCCAGAGGGCGAGGATTCCTTCTGGTTTCAAAACTCTTTTCACTTCCTGATAAAATTTTTCGAGATCAAACCAGTGCGCTGCTTGAGAGACAGTGACGAGATCGACTGAATTGTTTTCCAAAGTTGTCTGTTCAGCAGGTTCCACGAGATAAGTGGCCTTGGGATGTTGGATGGCCTGTTCAATCTGCGAAGCGCTCGCATCTGTGGCGATGACTTCTTCAAAAAAATTGGCGAGCTCGACGGCAGCTTGACCGTTACCGGTGCCGCAATCCCAGGCACGTTGGTGAGATTTGGAAATGTCATTGAGATACTGGAAGAGCTCTTTTGGATAAGAGGGGCGATATTTTGCGTAAGCGGAGGAGGTTTGAGAGAAATGATCTTTGAAAGGCATAAAAATAGTTTATCAAAAATTTCTCGGAAGTTCGACATTCCAAAAAAGTAGGGGCAATTCTTGAATTGCCCCTACAGGAAAAACCGCTGAATATTTTTCTACCTTATTACGAGAACAGGATACGTTTTCTCAATATAAGTATGTTGGGTGTAGGGGATCGGGGTTTCCAGATCGACATTCACGTATCGACCCAAACGAATTCGGGTAGGGATCGTTGGGCTAAATAGCCAAGCGCCGCGATCGATGTAATAATATCCTCTTTTAACCTCACTATAATAAACCTGTTGTTCTGGATAATAGTAGTAACGATAAGCATGTTTTTCTTTATGCTTTTTTGCTCGATGGCCATGAGCTGGGGCCCAAGGGGGCGGATCGGCTTGGACTGTTGGTATATTGACAAACATTCCGGTAGTGAAAATTGAAGCTATCAATATCATTATGTTTTTTTGGCTTGTTCGTTTCATATTCGTCTCCTTCCAGGTTTTTTCTAATTGAAGATTTTGACTTTTGATATGGTTACTGACGAGCGGAGTACTTCAAAAGTCACAAGAAACTCCACAGACGTCCAACATTTAAACAAGACTTGACCATGCATAGTAGTTGAAACATAGTGCGCGACTCTATGAATTATTTGCTCCGTTTTTGTTTCCTTTTGATTCCGCTCTTTTTTGTTTCCAACCTTGGTTGGAGTGCATCCAAAAGTTTTTCGATTGCCCCGTTCCAAGTCCAAGGACCCAAAGAATATCAATATCTTTCTCAAACCGCCCAGGAGGCTTTGGCTGGTCCGCTAGTGAAACAGGGGATTCAAGTGGTGAGGGTTTCCAAACCGATCGCGCCTGACAAATTATCCTCCTACAAAAGTCATGAAGGAGAAGGGGTGGTGAGTGGTCAAGTTTTTGTGGTGGGGGATTCTTGTCGTGCATTGATCCGTTGGAAGGATTTACGAGGGGGAGTTCGAGAAGAGTATCTTGAAGTGGGACGTTTGGATAAATTATTTAGCAGTCTTGAAAATTTTGCGGTGACGCGATTAGCTTCCGAACAACCTGTCGAGCCTACTCCTCAACTCGTCGTAGCACCGACTCCGGTTGAAAAAAAAATCGAGCCAGTAAAAACTCCTCCTCAAGTTTCACAGCCTGAAATTTCAACTAAGATAGAAGAGCCAAAAAAATCAAAAAATTCTCCGCAACCGATTCCAACACCTGTTTCCGAAAGCTCACAAGCTGATGTCTTAATCACCCAACGCTTACCTTACGAGGTACGGGGACTGGCTTATGGAGATGTCAATCAAGATGGAGAGAAAGAAATTATTCTTACTGGAAAAAACCATCTTTATCTTTACCATCTCCAAGGAAAAAATCTTCAAGAGATTGCCAAATATTCCGGAGAAAATTTAGATAACTTTGTGAAAGTCGACCTTTTAACTCAAGACTCTGATGGTGTGCGAATTGTCCTGACGAATTTGCGCGGAGATCAGGCGGCGAGTCAGATATTAAAATGGACCGGAGGAAAGATCGAAGCGGAGCTTAAAAATATCCCTTATCAATTGCGGGTGGTGAATTGGGATGGGAAAGAGATGCTTTTAGCACAGCCGTACCGTGGTGATGAATCAAGCTATCCGATTTATGAAACCAAAAAGATGGGGAAAGAGCTCAAGCTGGGGGATGAAATCGATTTACCTCAACGATTATCTCTTTATAATTTTGAAAAAGTCTCGCATGCCACGAACCAGCCTTTCACGTTGGCCGCTTTGACCCCATCGGGAAAATTGAAAATTTATCGTCAAGAAAATGGAAAATATAAATC
>JBGTGJ010000002.1:0-25861 GCA_041746775.1 bacterium | reverse complement strand
TAGCTGCCTCCGCGATTTTTCCTTCTCTCATCAACAAACTCGCTTTAAGGTTACTAAGAATCATCTCTTCGACGGGATTATCTTCATGTTCTTCTAAAAGAATGTGCGAGGCCTCTAAGGTTTCATGAGCTAAATCCAATTTTCCTTCTTTGATATAAATACTCCCCATCTCCCGCAACGTCTGTTGTACCCAGCGCCATCGTTGTGGATTTTCCTTTTCTTTCTTTAAAATTTTATTGGTATCTTCTAGCTTTTTTAATGCCACACTATGTTGGCCTGCGCGAAATAGTGCCCGTACCAAACGCATCCTTGCGTTCACTTGATCATCCGCATGACGCGCCGAATCCAAAGCTAACTCAAATCCCTTGACAGCATCATACCATTGATTCCTCTCACACAGGAGATCTCCATATTTTAATAAAGAGTTGAACCGTTCCTTATAGTCGCTAACCCCCAGCCCTAAGTGATAATTTGCCGCAATGGTTTTGGTTGCGTCACTCTCAAAGACCCTCCCTAAATTTTCATGAATTTTTGCGATCATTACTTTGTCGAAATCAGAAGGCACCCAGTCTTTAAAACTAGGGTTGATCAAATGAATTTCCCCGGAGACATCCACCGTAATAAGATCTGCCTCTTGTAATTCACGTAAATCGGATAATTTTTCACTGATTCCTAGTTTAATGAGGTCCTGACGGTAAATCGGGGCCTTCGTGAGAGAGATGTAAAGTAGAAGTTCTTGAGTACTTTCCGAGAGTTGATGATATTTATTCTGACAGAATTCACTTAACGTTTTAGGAACCAACATTTTTTCAAAATTGATTCCAATGTCTTCAAGTCGGGAGGGGGACCATCGCCCATGCTCATCAAACAGTTGATGAGATTGAATCATGGAATGCATTAATTCTGTTAAGAGCAGCGGATTACCTCCTGTGCGCATGGCAAGTTCCTCAATCAGGTATTGAGGTGGGTCTGACATTCCCAAAACCGAAGAGATATAGGCGGCTACTTCTGCCTGATTGAAATTCTTAATCGAAATATTGTGCCAGATTCCTGAGGCTGTTTTTGGATACTCCGTAGCTAAAACAATCAAAATCGAATAGCGATTGAACAACAACATGCATTGCTCAGCTAAGGCAAAACAATTTTCATCCGCATCATCGATCAGAAGAATACAATCTCGGTCGATCACGGTTTGTAGGCTTTCTTTATTTTCTAAAACAGGGATACCCCGTAATTGAGCATAATATTTCAACTCTTTAAGCAAACGAGACTTCCCAGTACCTGGAGGACCTGATATCGTGACACCGCATTTTAAATCGGTGCGAGTGACGAAAACTCTTTCATAAAATGAGATCATATTTTCCAAGGCGTCTTTTCGTCCCACCAACTGCCCTTCACCGGGTAAATAGGCGAGCGCGGTCGCATCAGTCTCAAGTGGATAATGTTTTCCACCGCTCCAATTTATATCTCGGATCACTTGGTCGGCTCGATGATAACGATCGGCAGGATTCTTTTTTAAAAGCTTTTCAAGGATCGGATCTAAATAAGAAGAAATATTTTCAGATTGAGTTGAAACGGGAGGTGGGTTCCAAGATCTTTTCAGGTTTAAAACAGTTTGTAAGTTACTCGCCGCGAATGGATTTTTTCCTGTGAGACATTCATACCAAGTGACCCCTAACGAATAGAGATCGGAACGACTATCAAGTTGTTCTTCCAATAAAGCTTCGGGGGGGATATAAAGAGGGCTCCCCGCTAAAAACCCAGGTTTTCGAAAACCACTCAGCCCAAAGTCGATTAATTTTACAACAGGATGCCCCTCAGAATTTTCTCCAACCAATATATTTTGTGACTTAATATCTAAATGATAGATCTTCTGATTATGAAGATAGCTTAAAGCCCTCAGCGCTTGAACGAAAAATTCTTCAATGGTTTGGGGCGAACAGTCTCTTGTCGCGTTAAATATGGAAGTGCCTTTAATATACTCAGTCGTGAAATAATAAATCTCTTCCTTGGGATCAAAACCAAAGTCGAGAATTTGAAGAATATGGGGATGGGTTAATTTCGTGAGAGTTGAAAACTCAATCTTGAAGTTTTCCAGAATTTCTTCTGAAGACAACCCTTCTCGATCCATTTCGAGCTGCTTCAGAGCAACCTTTTTTCCCTTAGACTCAGCAAGAAAAACGCACCCCCCAAATCCCTCTCCCAGTTTATTAAGGATTTGGTATTTCCCATCAATAATTTTCATTAGATTAAAATTTTAACAACCTGAGAAAAGACTGTCGATAGATATTTATTGGGTATTGGTTTGTCTAATGAGGGGGATCAATGTGATCATTTATTGATCATTTCGAAAAATTCTTCCTCTGAGATAATTTTCACTTTTCCCCCTTGATTGATCACCTTCTCAGCCTTGATCCACTTATTCCCCTTCTCCCGATTTTTATACCCCTCCGAACCGATGACCAGATAATCGAGATCTTTGGAAACCCCTGAGGCGATTTCTGCACCGTGTTCTGCGACAGATTTTTCCGCTTCCCCTCGTTCCATCGCTGCCAGCTTTCCGGTAAAGAGGAATGTCTTACCTTGAAGCACTCCTTTATGCGACGCACGGGGTTGCGACTCTACCTTGATCTGTTTTAATAATTTATCGATGAGTGGGCGTTTACTCTTTAGTCCAGCCACCACTTCACGAGCGATGACCGGTCCGATGGTATAAATCGCTGAAAGTTCTGCCTCGCCTGCCTTTAAGATTTTTTCGAGAACACCAAACTCTTTCACTAAAATTTTAGAGGAATGTTTTGCTAACTCCCGAATTCCCAACGATTGTAAAAAGAGGTGGAGCGGGACTTCTTTTCTACTTTGAATATTTCCAATTAATTTGGTCGCAAGAATCTCCCCCATCCGCTCTAACTCAAGAAGATTTTCTTTGGTCAATGTATAAAAATCAGCAGAGTCTTCGACAAAACCATTGTCATAGAGTTTTTCAATCAACACTTCTCCAAAGCCATCAATTTCTATCGCCTTGACGAAATGCTCTAACTCACTCAGCTTGGGCCTTCGGCAACCTGAGACATTCGTGCAACGAAGAAAATCTTCCTGAATTTCTGTCGGGCAACCACAAGAAGGACATTTTTTAGGAACTTCGACCGGCTTTCCTTTTTGATCTAAAACTTTTTGAAGATAAGGAATCACTCCTCCCGCACGAATGAGAACGACTTTGGAAGGAACAGTCACTCCTATTTTTTTCATCATTCCATAATTGTGAAGCGAGACTCGGGAAACCATCGCTCCTGAGAGCTCGACGGGATCGACCATTCCGATAGGAGTAATCACTCCCGTTCTTCCCACACTCCATTCGACTCTTTGTAAAGTCGTAGTTCCAGAATCCCCCTGAAATTTATAGGCGATCGCCCAACGAGGGTGGTGAGCGGAAGCACCTAACCGATCTTGTTCGTGAATCAGATTCGCCTTAAAGACAACTCCATCAATTTCATAATCAAGCTTATTTCTGATCTCCAAAAAACGATCCCACTCCTTTTGCATCTTATCTTTTTCTTTTTTTATTTCCCGCGTTTCACCTGTTTTAAAACCTAGTTTCTGAAGCAATCCTATTTTATCTATCTCATGTTTGAATTTCCGGTTTTTAATATCATAACCAAAAAAAGAAAGCTGGTAGCTGCCGGTCTTACTTGGTTGCTTTTGTTTGATCGCGCCAGCTGCAAGATTGCGCGGATTGGCGAACTCGGTTTCAAATTTTTTAAATATGGAAAGTGGCATATAGACTTCGCCACGGATTTCTAAATTTGGAATGGAAATCATTTTGGGAATGTCTGGAACAAACCTAACATTTGCTGAGACATCTTCCCCCTTCACCCCATCTCCACGAGTCGCCGCGAAGTGAATCTTCCCTTCATCGTCGTAGCGAATTTCAATCGCACACCCATCGATTTTCGGAGAAGAAACAACATCCCCTTCAAACTTATTCGCCCAACTCATCAGATCATCAACGTTGTAACATTTATCCAGCGAGAGCATGAGGGAGGTGTGCGTGATCTTTGGAACCACAATCCCTTTACGGATGTCGGATCCGATTTCATGAAGAACCGGAGATTTGGGATTAACTTTTTTGAGTCGCTCGACGAGTTGGTCAAAATCGTAGTCGGAGATTTCAGGCTCATGGATTTCGAAATAGAGTTTGTTGTGCTTACGAATCTCGGATTCGAGCTCCTTGACAGACATAGAATGAATTGTTTTTTGATCGAGATATTTCATTAAAATCCCAACTTGGAAACAAACAATCTCCCCAAATCCCCGCGCTGATTCAGACAAACGACCCGATCCCCTTGTTCATGACATTCTAAAAGAGAAACTGAACAGTTATCGATCCTAAATTTCCAAATATTGGAAAATGGGATCTCCAATACCTCCATCAACAAACATTTGATCCAGTCGGCATGTGAAACCACTAGAAGATTTTCTTTGGAAAATTGTTTTTTCATATCGGCAAGAAAACTGATTGCCCGGTCTCTCACTTGAAACAGCGTCTCCCCCGCCGGTGCCACCGGAGTTTCCAGCCTTTTGAAATACGGGACATAGCCGACCGTTTCTCGAACCTCCTCAAAAGTCTTTCCAACCCACTCTCCATAATTAATTTCAATCAATCGAGGATCTTCTTGAACCAAAAGCCCCCTTGGCTCATTGAGAATCTGAGCGGTTTGAGCAGCTCGCAGCACCGGGGAAGTATAAAACGCTTGGATCGGGATGGAGTGTAACTCTCCTTTGAGTTGAAAAGCTTGAGTTCGTCCCGTCTCATTGAGGTCAATCGCTTGCTGCCCCATGATTCGACGATCTCGGTTCCAATCGGTTTCACCGTGACGAACTAGAAGAATTCTCAGCATAAAAAAATCTTACACTAAATAATCTAACATAACCCAAGAAAATTTTAGTACCCGAATAGCTGATTTCATGTTTTCATCATTTTCAGGAGGAAAACATACACCATGCACCATCTGACTCGGCACGTTTACGAAAATGGATTAACCTTAATATTAGTGGAAAGCCATCAAGCCCCCGTCGTTTCGCTCAACATCTGCCTTAGAGCAGGAAGCCAATACGAAACCGACCAAGAAGCAGGCCTCTGTCACCTCATTGAGCACATGCTTTTCAAGGGAACCCCGACGCTGGGACCGGGTGAAGTAGCCAAAAGGATCGAAGCCCGCGGCGGGGAAATCAATGCCTACACTAGCTTTGACGAAACCGTTTATTATTGCACCCTGGCAAGCCGGTTTTTTGAAGAGGGTTTGGAAATATTAACTGATGCGGTACTTCGATCGGTGTTTGATCCCGATGAATTAGCCCGTGAAAAAGAGGTAGTGATCGAAGAGATTTTGCGCAGTAAAGACAGCCCGGGAAAAGTTCTTTCAGAAGCCATTTTTGAAAAAACATTTCCGCATCACAATTATGGCAGACCGATCATTGGTTCGAAAGAAACGGTAAACAGTTTTAGTCGGGACAAGATCATTGATTTTTGGAGTACTTGGTACGTCCCTGAAAACATGGTTGTCGTTGCCTCAGGAGATTTTCAAACAGCCCACGCCTTAAAGCTATGCGAAAAAATTTTTGGTTCTCTGCAAAAACGTTCTTCCCCTCCTCGCCCTTCTTATTCATTTTCTCCACAGACCAAAAATGAAGGGATCGTTTTATCAAACCCTATCCAAGGGAGCACGATGTCGATTGCCTATCGAGTCCCTCAACTCAATCATGAAGATATCCCCGCACTCGATGTGCTCAGTCATGTGTTAGGGGAAGGGGATAGTTCGAGAATGGAAATTAATATTAAGGAACGACGCGGATTAGTAAACTCGATCTATAGCTACGTCTACTCCCCCAAAGATCCAGGACTCTTTTCGATCGGTTACACCCTTCCGGAAAACAAGATCCCTCAAGCGACCCAGGCGGTCTTTAAAGAGATCTATTCTATGTTAGACAAACCGATCGATCACGATGAACTGGCTCGGGCGAAGATCAACATCAAAAGCGATGCGATCTATGAAAAAGAGACGGTGGAAGGATTGGCCCGAAAATATGGATATTTCGAAACAATCTTAGGTCAACATGACTTCGATGAACAGTACTATCATCGCATCGACTCCATCACCCGAGATGATGTTCAAGAGGTGATTGAAAGATACCTACAGCCGCAAAATCTCACGATTGGGCTGATCTATCCACAGGACTCTAAGAAAAAATGGAATCCGAAAGAATTGCTCCAATGGACCACACCACCCAAAGCAAAAAAACTTCGAGCGAAGAAAAGTGATGAGGTCCAACACTTCCGACTCAAGAACGGTTTAAAGTTAATTCTTAAAGAAAACCATCACGTCCCTACTTTTGTGATCCGCACCGCTCATTTAGGAGGGCTTCGAGCGGAAACACCTGCATCGAACGGAGTTCATTCTCTACTTGCCCAACTCTGGGGGAAATCAACCACGACCCTTAATGCCGAAGAGATGGCACGTGAGGTGGAGCTATTAGCTGGAAGCATTGATGCCTATAATGGAAAAAATATCACTGGAATGAAGGGGGATTTTCTAAGCGAGAAATTAAAAGATGGAATTGATTTATTCCTCGATGCTTTCTTAAACCCCCGATTCGATCGTTCCGAACTTGCCAGAGAAAAATCAAATATTTTGGAAGCGATCAAGCGTGAAGAAGACCAACTCGCCGGCCTTGCCTTCAAACAATTTCAAAAAAAATTATACCCCAAGCATCCATACGGCATGCCGCTGTTAGGCACTACCTCTACGATTCGTGCATTAAATCGAAACAATGTGACTAAAGTTTTCCGCCAGGTGATGAACCCAAAAAATACTGTCATCAGTCTGGTAGGAGATTTTGATTCGAAAGAGATGCTGGAAAAATTAAAACCGGCATTAGAGACCCTTCGCCCCAGACCACATGCCGAGAAAAAATTAAAAATCGACCCTTTCCCCAAAAAAATTGAACGCCTGGAAACGCGCAAAGAGAAATTTCAGTCCCATATTGTTTTGGGGTTTCCCGGAGTCCATTTTCACGATCCCGATCGCTACGCACTGGATGTTTTCAACAATATCATGGCGGGGCAAGGGGGAAGATTGTTCATCGAATTGAGAGACAAACTATCACTCGCTTACTCTGTCACTTCGATGAGTCAGGAAGGGATCGAACCAGGTTATTTTGGCGTCTATATCGCCACCGAACCACGCAAGGTCGATACGGCGATCGAAGGGATTTTGAAGGAACTACAAAAAGTGATTGAATCTCCGGTAACTTCGGAAGAACTCGACCGTGCTAAACAATACTTAGTGGGAACTTACGAAATTGAATTACAGAGAAGCAGCACGGTTGCCACACAACTTGCCTGTAACGAGCTCTTTGGCCTTGCTCGCTCGGAGTGGATCGATCTTCCCAAGAAGATTCTTAAAGTAACAGAGCGGGATGTTTTGAGGGTGGCACGAAAAATCATTAAACTGGATCGATATATTCTTTCGATCGTGCGCCCCTAATATGAATTTTCTTAGCTCATTGCTTTTTATAATACTCTAAGAATTCTGAAGCGGTGACAATGATGGTTTTTTCGATCGATTTCAGTGGCAATATATCCCTTTTGTCGCCAGTAATCAGAAAATCAGCCTCCGCTTTTACGGCACATTCCAAAATGCGATTATCAGCATCCACTCGCTCAATCAGGTGAAGCCGTTCATGCGGATAAATCATTTCGGAAAACACGGTGAGCCTATCGATAAAATCGCTAGCCTCTTCTTGAGTGTATTTAAATTTGAAGGTGAGAACTTTTCTGAATTCAGACAGGATGTCGGGTGATAAACAAAGGGTGATTTCTTTTAATCTGGCAAAGTTCAAAACTTGATCGGGAGGACCGCCAGGAAATACATAAGCTGATATCAGGATATTGGTGTCACAAACGACTCTCATCCCCGAATCTCATCAACCAAACGTTCGACGTCATCTTCTGACGTAATCCCCAATCGATTTGCCCTAAGCCCCATCTCTTGCTGCAGTTTTTTCCAACGTTTGTTTTCCAGATAAAAGCGTATCGCCTCCTGGATCAAACCGCTCTTGGTTCGATGTTCCCTTTTAGCCTCTTTTTGAACTTCCACTTCAAGAGACTTAGGCAAGGAAATACTAGATGTGGTGGTTCTTTCCATTGTTAGTTCCTAACATTAATAGTATTAGAAATTAACAGTATGGTCAATGGTTTTTCAATTCGTGATTTTTAAGAAAGTCTGCGAATGAAAGATAAAAGAAATGTTGATTTTTTGAACTTTTTAGACAACTTTTTTAATTAAACCACGATGTAGACCACAAAATCATTAATTTCAAGAAAGGTGTGATAAAATGGCTATCGAAAAAATAGGAGCAATGAAAATTGATCTCAATGGAGACGGTAGATTGGATAAGATTGAATTGAGTGTCATTTCGAGTACTGGGAATAACCACCTTGACATTAGTAAGGTAGAAATCAATCAAGAATCGGGTTATCAGGAGCTTTTATCCCATTGGAGAGTTTTTCGAGAAGGAAGAAAAAGCAAGATCAATAGTCTTCAAGTTAAAAATAAATCGTATGCTTTAGGACAAAAAGTAAATATACACCCTGAAGATAAGTGGCTTATCAAAGGATTTTATTATTTTCTCCAACCAAAAAAAGTTGAAGCCTTAAACAATATTACAGATAAACAATGTATTACATTAGAACTGAGTCTAAGGGCCCAGCTTCAAAATAAAGAATTACCTGAGTACGTTATTGAAACAACAAAAATCCCTGTCTGTTTTGAAAAAAAAGGGGAATATATCAGGCTGGTTCCTTAAAAGGAAATCCTTAAACCCTATCCAAATGACTAGTAAAAAAAGTGGATCTTGAAAATAACAACAATCCATTAGAAAATGGAAACTATAGGAAGTGATCAATGATCAAAGTTTCAGAACAAACCAAACAAAAGCTTCGCGACCTTCTCAAAGACAAAGACAAAAGAACCTGGGGGATTATCATCCCTGACCAGGCAGGAACGTATACTCATCTCCCCTTAATGGAACTCAAAAATATCTTCAGTCCAGAATCGATCAAAATCGTTGAAGACTTAACGCTGATTTTAGAAACCTCTCCCGATCAACAAATCAAAGAATTATCTCTCGATTATATCGATGGTGGTCTTTTATCGGGGGTGTTTGAAGTTAAGGTGAAGAAGGTTCAAAATCACCTTTTTGGACCAGACCTCGACGACCCGACCGTGCAAAAAATTGTCAATGTCCTCGAAAATGAAATCAATCCTTCCATCGCCATGCATGGCGGTACTGCCCAGTTATTAGATTATCGCGATAACATCGTCTATCTACAGATGGGTGGAGGTTGCCAAGGGTGCAGCGGAGTTGACGCGACACTTCGGCAAGGGATTGAGACCCGCCTTCGAGAGGTCGTTCCCGAAATTGCGGGGGTGATGGATCAGACGGATCATGCGGAAGGTAAAAATCCCTATTTTCGACCGTAATGCAAACATCGAATCATTCTTGTTGTTCCCCTCCTTCACGTGCGCATGAATCGCGAGCGCTTGCTGCATCCACCGCAACCGAGTGGACCTGCCCAATGCACCCCGAAATCCTCAGGAAGCAACCAGGCAGCTGCCCCATCTGCGGTATGGCGCTGGAACCTAAAACCCCCACGCTGGAAGAAGATCAAACCGAATATAGGATGATGAAAAAACGATTTTGGATCGCGGCTCTTTTAACGATCCCCCTCTTCATCATCACCATGGGACACATGATCCCTGGGCAACCTCTAGAAAAGCTAGTTTCCTATCAAACCCTGCGCTGGATCGAGCTGACTATTTCCACTCCACTCGTCTTATGGTGCGGCTGGCCTTTTTTTGTGCGGGGTTGGCAATCGCTCATCAACCGTTCGCTCAATATGTTTACCCTGATCAGTCTTGGAGTTGGGGTTGCCTATTTTTACAGTCTCATTGCTACCCTATTTCCACATCTCTTCCCCGCCTCATTTCGAGATCATTCAGGTCAAGTGGCGGTCTATTTTGAGGCCGCGGGGGTGATCGTGACCCTCATCCTTTTGGGGCAAGTGTTGGAACTCAAAGCTCGCTCGCAAACCGGCGCGGCGATCAAGGCCTTACTGGGACTTGCTCCCAAGACAGCTCGTCTCATTCGTGACGATGAGACAGAAGTAGACATTCCATTGGATCAAGTAAATGGGGGAGACAAATTACGAGTTCGTCCGGGTGAAAAAATTCCGGTGGATGGAGTAGTGGTAGAAGGATTTAGTTCCGTCGACGAATCGATGATCACGGGAGAACCGATCCCTGTAGAAAAAAGATCTGGAGACAAGGTGATTGGAGCAACTGTTAATGGAACCGGCTCTTTCATCTTTCAAGCTACCAAAGTCGGCGCGGAAACATTATTATCACAAATCATCCAAATGGTTGCCGAGGCACAGCGTTCTCGGGCCCCTATTCAAAAGTTAGCAGATCTGGTGGCTGCTTATTTTGTCCCAACCGTCGTTTTGATCGCGATCTTAAGTTTTGTCCTCTGGGGAATCTTCGGTCCTGAACCGCGCATGTCTTACGCGATCATCAACGCAGTAGCGGTTCTCATCATCGCCTGTCCTTGTGCGCTAGGACTCGCAACTCCCCTTTCCATCATGGTTGCCACCGGCAAAGGGGCGACGATGGGGGTTCTTTTCAAAAATGCCGAGGCGATCGAAACGATGCGCCAAATTGATCTACTTGTCGTCGATAAGACAGGAACTCTCACGATGGGAAAACCAAAACTCGTCACGATCGAAGCAGCTAAAAACTTCACCGAAGATGAATTACTGATCTTAGCAGCAAGTTTGGAGGCTGGCAGTGAACATCCACTCGCCAATGCGATTCTGGAATCGGCAAAGGAAAAAAATATTCAGCTGGAAAAACTTCAAGAGTTCAAGTCGATCACCGGAAAAGGGGTCAAAGGGATCTTCAAAAATCAATCGATTGCGTTAGGAAATCAAAAACTCATCGACGATCTCGGAATCGAGACTGCTCTGTGGAAAAAAAGAGCCGAAGAACTTCGCGCCCAGGGACAAACCGTCATGTTTATCGCCAAGGACAAACAATTAGTGGGGCTGTTAGGAGTTGCCGACCCGATCAAACCAACCACTCCCGAAGCGATCCAAGCACTTCATCAGGAGAACATTAAAATCGTGATGCTTACGGGAGATAATTTCACAACGGCCAAAGCGGTCGCCGCAAAGTTGGGGATCGATGAAGTCTTGGCGGAAGTTCTTCCAGAAGAAAAAGCAAAAAAAATTAAAGAGCTGCAATCTCAAGGATATAAAGTTGCCATGGCAGGAGACGGCATCAACGATGCCCCGGCCCTCGCCCAAGCCGAAGTTGGTATCGCGATGGGAACCGGGACCGATGTGGCGATGGAGAGCGCGGGAGTGACGTTGGTCAAAGGGGATTTAAGAGGGATCGTCCGGGCACGCCGGCTGAGTGAAGCAACGATGAAAAACATTAAACAAAACCTATTCTTTGCCTTTATTTACAATTCCCTCGGAGTTCCCATCGCTGCCGGAATTCTTTATCCTTTTTTCGGCATCCTTTTATCTCCGATGATTGCTGCGGCGGCGATGAGTTTTAGTTCGGTCTCCGTGATAGGAAATGCCTTGCGTCTTCGAAAATTAAAATTGTAGCCTCATCTCCATGTCCAAAGCGGTTCAAAAACTCTTCACCTCGATCGCCCCCCACTACGATTTTCTCAATCACTTCTTAAGCTTTTCTATCGACCGACAATGGCGCGAAACCTCGATTCAATGGCTTAAAGACCACTCCGTTCACCAAGTCTTAGACCTCTGCGCAGGAACTTTAGATCTTTCGGTTTTACTCTTAAAAAAATACCCCCAAGCCCATGTGACGGCACTCGATTTTTCATTGGGGATGCTGCAGCAAGGGGGGAAAAAAGTTCTCTCAGACCAGCGCCTCTCCACGATTTGCAGTGACGCTCATCACCTCCCTTTTGAAGATGGTTCTTTCGATACGATCGTATGCGGATTTGGAATTAGAAACTTAGAACACCGAGACCAAGCAGCCCAAGAAATTCGCCGCGTGTTGAAGAAAGGGGGGAAATTATTGGTTTTAGAATTTTTTAGACCCGACAACATAATCTCTAATCTTTTCTATAATACTTATGGAAAATTTATTCTCCCTCGTATCGGTGGTCTCATTTCTAAAAATCGTGAAGCCTATGAATATCTGCAAAACTCGATCTTTCATTTTATGACGGTGGAAGAATACATCCAGCTGTTGAAGGAGAATGGTTTTCTTTCGGTAACTTCGCTCCCTCTTTCTAAGGGAATTGCTCATCGAGTTTTGGCGGAAACGTAGAATTGTTTATCACATAAAAATGGATCCTGGATTTCTCCAGGATGACACTGAGGCCAATGACTACCACTGTTATAAAAAAACTCTCCTACACCCTTGAACTCATCAAATTTTCTCACACCCTCTTCGCCCTCCCCTTCGCCTTAGCAGCCTACCTGGTCGCCACCCGAGGAGACATCCAAGGAAACCAACTTTTATTGATCATCCTCTGTGTCTTGCTCGCTAGAACAGGCGCCATGGCGTTCAATCGCCTCGCTGATTCCGAATTCGATGCAAAAAACCCCCGCACGCAAAATCGCCATCTCCCATCCGGACTGCTTTCAAAAAATTTCGTGATCCTTTTAACAATTTTATCCAGTGCAGGATTGATCCTCGCCGCTTCCCAGCTCAACCGACTTGCCCTCTGGCTCTCCCCTGTTTGTCTGTTAATTTTATTTTTCTATTCCATCACCAAGCGCTTCACGCACTACACCCACTTTTTTTTAGGACTCGCCCTTGGAGCGGCGCCGATCGGGGCTTATATCGCCGCTACGGGAACGCTTTCTCTTTCCTCACTCATATTAGGAATTGCAGTGCTTTTTTGGGTCGCGGGGTTTGACCTCCTTTATGCCTTGCAAGATTTGGAATTCGATCGTGACAACCAACTCCACTCTCTTCCTGTAAAACTGGGAGTAAAAAGGTCTTTTCAACTTTCTTCGCTGCTTCATCTATGTTTTTTTCTCTGCCTTCTGATTTTTGGAAAAATGGAGTTTTTAGGAATCTATTATTGGATAGGAGTCGGACTTACCGGCGCGATTCTTTTTTGGGAACATTGGATATTAAAAGAGGATCTCAAAAAAATTGAGGCCTCCTTTTTCACGGCGAATGGACTACTTAGTCTTTTCTTCCTCGCCTTCACGGCGATCGATCTATTTTTAAAATAACCTTACCTCTTCAAGTCGGGAGTAAAAATAGGGGCGGCATCTAACACTCGAAAGGAAGGGGTGTTGGTTTTTGTTCCTGAAGTAGCATCCGTCGCTTTTTCTGTCGGTAGTGCTTTCACAACAGTTCCCGAGGAGGTGGGTTTTGGGGTGACGGTCTCCCCTGTCGGTGAACTGATAATGACTCGTGGTTCTCCCGAAGAAGGAAAGGGGGGTTCAACACCCACCTCTTCTGGCTGGCTAGGAATTTCTGCAACCTCCTCGTCACGTACTTTAAAATTATCGGCCTTACAACCTGCGGGATTAAAATCGGCATTATTGCAGACCCAAACCTTATATTCCCCTCCCGGATTGGTCGTCGAATCGTAACCTTTGGTTTGGAAATTGGAGGAAGCGGTCATGACAACCTCAAAAACCTGATACAACTTTTCAAACGAGCCATTGAGGATATGAATCGGTTGAGGGTTCGTCACCGCTTTTCCTAAAATATTGCCGGAAGGATCCGTGACTTGAATAAAATAAAAGCCATCCGGCATCTCGGGTGCCCCACCGCGAGGTCCTCCATTGAGATAAACATCTTGCTTATTTTCATAGAGATTCTGATTGACTGGATTTCCGGTGGCATCGGTCGTAAAAATCGCCCCACGAACGGGTGAGTTGGGTGGCGCTGCAAAAGTTTTGAGAACGGGAAAGAGAACGAAAGCAAAAAAGATGAAAAAAGCCGCTCGATGTTTCATAATCACTCCTCAATAAGTCCAAAAAATTACCGTTATATACGAAATGGTAACTCCACGTCCTACTTGCCACAAGAGAGATTTTAGTATTCAAAATTTATTTGTTTTTTATTAAAGAATAGAGTTATTGCGAGCGGCCTTACTAGCGAAAAACTCATGATCACAAGGAGCATTCATTGAACTGGGTAAAAAACTTTCTCACTTCTACGATCGGTCGGAAGTTCCTCATCGGTTTGACCGGATTACTTCTCATCGGTTTCAGCATGGTTCATCTCTCAGGAAACTTATTACTTTTTGTGGGGCCAAGCGCCTATAATGAATACGCGCATAATCTTCACGCCTTTAAACTCCTCATCCTTGCTGAAATTTTTCTGTTTTCTCTCTTTATCGCTCATATCGCCATCGCTATTCAGGTGACCTTAGATAATCGCCGAGCCCGCTCGCAAAATTATGCAGTCAAAAAGTCAAAACAAGGGAGGTCTGAATGGACCCCTTCGGTGATCATGCACATCTCAGGGGCTATTTTACTTGGATTTTTAATTTTGCACTTAAGTGATTTCACCTTTGAGTTGCGCCTGAAAGGACCCGACGGAGAATCCCCTTTTGATAAGGCGTGGCGCATTTTACAAAATCCGATTTCTGGCCCTGTTTATTTTATTGGCAGCATTCTCCTCGGCTGGCACCTCTGGCATGGTTTTCAAAGTGGGTTTCAGACGTTCGGACTTAGTCATTCCAAATACACTCCATGGATTAAGAGAATAGGGATTTTCTTATCGATCCTACTTGCCATTGGGTTTGCTTCCCTTCCGTTAGTCGCCTATCTGAAAAAATGGGGGGTGTTATGACTCAACTCGATGCCAAAATTCCCAGTGGCCCCCTCGCTGAAAAATGGACGAAGCGAAAAAATGAACTCAAACTCGTCAGCCCCACCAACAAAAGAAAATACGATATCATTGTCGTTGGAAGCGGCCTTGCCGGTGCCTCAGCCGCAGCTTCATTGGCGGAACTTGGTTACAATGTGAAGGTATTCTGTTTTCAAGATAGCCCTCGCCGAGCCCACAGCATCGCCGCGCAAGGGGGGATCAACGCCGCAAAAAATTATCAGAATGATGGGGACAGCACTCACCGCCTATTTTACGACACAGTCAAGGGGGGGGATTTTCGGGCTCGTGAAGGGAATGTCTATCGTTTAGCCGAGGTCAGCGCCGACATCATCGACCAATGCGTCGCTCAAGGGGTTCCGTTTGCGCGAGAATATGGTGGAACTTTAGCAAACCGAACCTTTGGTGGGGTCTTGGTGTCGCGAACCTTCTACGCCCGCGGGCAGACGGGGCAACAACTCCTACTCGGTGCCTATGCCAGCATGATGCGGCAAGTGGACCGCAAAAAGATTCAGCTCTTCTCACGACACGAAATGCTCGACCTAGTTTTAGTTAACGGCGTCGCACGAGGAATTATTGCGAGAAATTTAGTGACGGGAGAATTAGAGAAACACGCCGCTCACACCGTTCTCCTCTGCACCGGCGGTTACAGCAATGTCTTTTACCTCTCCACCAATGCCAAAGGATGCAACGTCACCGCAATTTGGCGCGCTTACAAACGGGGGGCAATGATGGCAAACCCCTGCTTCACGCAAATTCATCCCACCTGCATTCCGGTTACAGGAGATTACCAAAGCAAACTGACCCTGATGAGTGAAAGCTTACGAAATGACGGGCGAGTTTGGGTCCCTAAGACGGCAGGGGACAAACGCGTTCCTAATCAAATCCCAGAAGCCGAGCGGGATTATTATCTCGAACGAAAATATCCCACCTACGGCAACATGGTCCCTCGCGATGTCGCCTCCAGAAATGCCAAAGAAGTTTGCGATGAAGGGCGTGGCGTGGGGGCTACCGGACAAGCGGTCTATCTCGATTTTAAAGATGCAATCAAACGTGATGGCGCGGAGGTCATCCGACAGAAGTACGGAAATCTTTTCCACATGTATGAAAAGATCACCGGAGAAAATCCTTACGAAGTCCCGATGCGAATCTACCCGGCTCCGCACTATACGATGGGAGGTCTTTGGGTCGATTATCATTTGGAGAGCACCATTCCCGGCCTGTTTGTCCTGGGTGAAGCCAACTTCTCGGATCATGGAGCCAATCGTCTCGGAGCAAGTGCATTGATGCAAGGATTGGCGGATGGATATTTTATCGCCCCTTATACGGTGGGAAATCACCTCGCAAGCCGAACGTTTGAGAAAGTCACCACCGACCATCCCGCTTTTGAAGAGGCGTTAAACCTTACTCAAAAGAAAACAGAGCAATTTCTTTCCATTAAAGGAAAAAGATCGGTCGACAGTTTTCATCGCGAACTAGGCAAGTTGATGTGGAGTTATTGCGGCATGTCTCGGAGTGAACAGGGACTCAAAGAGGCGATTCAAAAAATTCGTAACCTAAAGGATGAGTTTTACAAAAATGTAAAAATTCCTGGAAAAGGAAACGAACTCAATCAAAACCTCGAGCAGGCTGGCCGAGTCGCTGACTTTTTAGAATTTGCCGAACTGATGTGCCAAGATGCGCTGGAGCGTCGCGAATCGTGTGGTGGGCATTTTAGGGTAGAATCCCAAACGGAAGAAAACGAAGCAAAACGAGACGATCAAAATTTCTGCTATGTCTCGGCTTGGGAATTCCAAGGAGAAGGGAAACCAGCCAAACAACATCAAGAGCCCCTCACCTTCGAATCGATCGCTTTGACACAGAGGAGTTATAAATGAGCGAAACATTAAATCTTACCTTAAAAGTTTGGCGACAGTCTTCTCCTCAAACAAAAGGAAAATTTGTCACCTATCAGGTTCAAGACATCTCCACTCACATGTCATTTTTAGAAATGCTGGATGTGTTGAATGAGAAATTGATTCTAAAAGGGGAAGAACCAATCGCCTTCGACCACGATTGCCGTGAAGGGATCTGTGGTACCTGTGGTGTGATGATCAACGGCCAGGCGCATGGACCTGACCGTGAAACCACCACCTGTCAGTTGCACATGAGAAGGTTTAAGAACAATCAAACGATCGTCGTGGAACCCTGGCGGGCCAAAGGGTTCCCCATCCTCAAAGATTTAGCGGTCAATCGCTCCTCCTTTGACCGAATCATCACGGCGGGAGGGTATATCTCGGTCAATGTTGGAAATGCCCAAGATGGCAACTCGATCATGGTCCCCAAACAAAATGCCGATCGTGCCATGGATGCGGCCGCCTGTATCGGTTGTGGTGCCTGTGTTGCCTCCTGCAAAAATGCCTCGGCGATGCTGTTCGTTGCGGCTAAAGTCACCCACTTTGCGGAACTCCCTCAAGGGGAGCCCGAGCGCCAAAAGCGAGTCGAGCGAATGGTCGCCCAAATGGACGAAGAAGGATTTGGCGGCTGCACGAATACCTACGAATGCGAAGCAGCCTGCCCTGCTGGGATCAAGGTAACCACTATCGCTAAATTAAATCGGGAATTTTTAGGAGCTTCGATTAGTTCACAGAAGGAAGAGACGCAATTGGAGGGGAATGGGTGAGAATAATTGCGGATTGCGGATTGTTGATGCGGATTTAAATCGCAATTCACAATTTTTTTATCCGCAATCCGAAATCCGCAATCTAAAATTATCCTAGGATGCCACCCAACTTCAGCGCCAATCCCATATCCCCTGCCACTTTGAGTTTTCCGGTCATAAACGCCATTTGAGGATTTAATTTTCCATCCATCATGTCAGAAAAATCATTGGCTGCGATGGTCACGGTACATTTTGCATTTCCTGTGGAACCACTCACCACCTGGCGGTTAGCCCCCGATAGATCGATCGACCAAACCCCACCACCATCTCCGGTAACGTTGAACTCATAGATCGCATTGATATTGGCGATCTTGCTTTCATTATTTTTGATTTTCTCAGGAATTTTAGTTTCAAAGATCTCTTGAATGTTTGCCATATATATTCTCCTTTAAATTTTTATGAAGTAATCACCTTTTCAAGGTGCAAAAAAGATTTAAAAATCCACTGACCAAAAAACAGAAATCCAAACGAACGACTGATCCATTTATTTCCCACCGGGGTAAACCACTGTGGGCGGGTGCCATACTTGAATCGATATAGGTTTTCCGCCAAATAAATGATTCCGATTAAGAATACAGTTGGCGCCAAGGCATTCAATTCAATGGCGCGATAAAATTCCCCTTGGAACATTCGAAAAAATGCCCGGGTTAATCCACAACCCGGGCAATCCCATCCTGTAACCGAATGGAAAAAACAGAGCGGGATCGATTCAAGAGCCATTATTTATTAGCCTGTTGTTCTGCCAGAGGCCCAATCACCGGAATCAACCAATGCTCCCCTTTGTATGCCTTAATCATTGCTACAATCCAGGTCACAAAAACCGCGATGTAGACAATGATACTGAGGATCGAACTGATAATTCCAATATAAGGGATCTGACTTAAGATCAAAAAGGCGATCCAGCAGACAAAATAAAATCCGCCGAGGAAAATCGCCTGCCAGGCGTGAAACTTCACCTCTTTGTTATCTTTTTCGAGCACCAAAAACACTATCCCAGTGATGATCGTGCAAACATAACAGAGTAAGGATGCAATGTTAGGGGCCAATCCAGAACCAGTAGAGTTCCCTCCGGTTGAGCCACCAGCGTTTGGGGTTTGCATAGGTTGATCTGCCACAGTTTCCCTCCTTTGATAGGGTTGTTCATTTATATATTGTTGACAAAATTTCTTTCTGAAACGGCCTTCTGAAAATAAAAGTGGTAGAAAGAGTTTTTGTCAACTTACCTTATTCACTATAAAGACCTTCGATGATATCTTTATATCTTTCATTGATCACTTTTCTTTTAATTTTGAGAGTTGGGGTTAGTTCACCGCTATTAATGGTAAAGTCTTTATCTAAAACCGCAAACTTTTTTATTGTTTCGTATTTTGGGAGCTGCTGATTTTTTTCATCGATCACTCTCTTGACCATCTCTAACAACTTGGGATTTTTTACTAATTCTTCAAAACTAGAATTCGTGATTCCCATCTCGACCGCCTTCGCTCGAGATTCATCTGGATTTAAGGTAATCAGAGCGGTCAGATATTTTCGGCGATCACCATTAACTACTACCTGGCTAAAGATCGGGCTGGTTTTAAGCAGATTTTCAATGTTTTGCGGAGCAACGTTCTTCCCTCCAGCCGTCACAATAATATCTTTTTTACGATCGGTAATTTTTAACATCCCTCGCTCATCAAAAACACCGATATCACCGGTATGAAACCACCCTTCTTCATCGAACGCATCGCGAGTCGCCTGGGGGTTCTTCCAGTACCCCTCGGTGACGACCGGCCCGCGCACGAGAATCTCTCCGTCGGGAGCAATCTTCTCTTCAACTTCGGGAATCGGTTTGCCAACGGATCCGAACGCCATCAGATGAGGCAAGTTGATATTGACCGCCGCAGTGGTCTCGGTCAGCCCGTATCCTTCAAGAATCTGAATTCCGGCGGCGTGGAAAAACTCTGCAATCTCACTCGAGAGCGGAGCTCCCCCTGAGACAAAAAAGCGGATCCTCCCCCCCAGTTTTTTATGCAGCTTGGAGAAAACTAACTTGGATGCTAATGCATATTTTAACTGAAGGCCGAATGGGATCGGTTGATTTTTGAGCAACTTCTTCGAGCGCTCTTTACCCACCGAAAGAGCCCAATGAAAAATCTTCTTTTTGGCATCACTCGCATTTTCAACATCGTTGAGAATCTTTGAATAAATTTTTTCAAAGATCCGCGGGACACTCACCATAAAATTTGGACGAATTTCGCTGATGTTTTCAGTCAGCTTATCGATGCTTTCCGCATAGGCATGGGTATAGCCGGTCGTGACTTGAAGAAACTGAACGACGCGGGCCAAAATATGCGCCAAAGGTAGAAAGATGAGACTGGTATCATCAATATTGAGCGGAAACACCTTACGCGCTGATTCAACTTCATAAGCAAGATTTTTATGACTAATCATCACCCCTTTGGGAGGACCGGTCGTCCCCGAGGTGTAAACCAGTGAGGCCAAATTTGCTAAGGGGATCTTTCGAATGCGCACAGAAAAATCGCTAGTAACTTTTTCTCCTAAAGCCCGAAATTCATCAAAAGTTAAAATCCCATCCCCCATCACCTTTCCGTCAAACATCATGATTTTTTCTAGCTGAAGAAGCTCGCTTTTTACTTTTAATACTTTTTCAAGTTGGCTGGAATCTTCTAGAAAGATAAAACGGCATTCACTATCTTGCAGAATATATTTTACCTCATCAGGCATTGTGCTCTGATAGATCGGAACCGAAACAGCCCCCAAAGAAAGAATCGCAAGGTCGATCAGGGTCCATTCATAACGGGTGCTAGAAAGAATCGCGACCCGATCAGAAGAACATACTCCCAGTTTTTTTAGCGATTCGGAAAGCCGTTGCACCTCGGCTAAAGTTTCAAGCCAGTTGAGGGCCTGCCAAACTCCCCCCTTCTTGAAACGAAGACAAGCTTCACTGCCACGCCGTTCGGCAACGTCTTGGAACATCCGCAAAACATTTTCTGGTATTGATTTCATTCAATATCCCCTTATGAAAGACTTTTATATTTTTACCCCTTCGATTTGTCTAGGGTTTTTCGAGTTTCTGTTGCCGAATAAATGGCAAATTTCGATAAAGGCCATCAAGGTCCATCCCATAACCTACGACGTAATCTTCTGGAATCACCTTTCCGAGATAATCAATTCTATCGCGCATGGGAGACTTTTCTTTACAGATCAGCGCGCAAAACCTGACTGAAGCTGGCCCTTTGGCCTTGAGATGGTTTTCGACAAAGTGAACGGTATGCCCGGTATCCACCACATCTTCGAGTACCAGCACCTCTTTCCCTTCAATTGGCTGGGTCAAATCAAAATCGAGACGAAGGATCCCTGGGTGGCCATCCGGCTGATAACTTGAAATACGCAGAAAATCACAGGTGAGCGGCAGTTGGATCTTTCGAATCAGATCGGCCATGAACAACACTGCCCCTTTTAAAATGCCGACCACTACAAGCTCCTTGCCAGCGTAATCTTGAGAAATCTGAGTACCGAGCCGATCAACCAGTTTGGCAATCTCTTTTTCGGTGAGAATAATGGGAGCTTTTGGATCCATAAATTTGATCTTTATTTGGAAGAACTTGTTTCTGCCTTTCTTCTCCGACGTCGTCGCACGACTCTCATCAAGATCCACAAAACAATACTCGCTAGCATCACCCACGGAAGTACCCCGACCAAAACCAACATCAAAGTTCCTACCGAGTTCGCAAAAACCGACACCATCTCTTTCACAGCTCTCCCTAAAGGTCCCCATTGACTGCTGGAGGCGAGTGGGACCGGCTCAAAAAGGGTGACGTTAATCGTCGCCATTTTTATCTGACTGTCGAGAAAACGCTTTCTCCCCTCCACCCGCTCAATCTCTTCGCGGACGCGAGCGAGCTCTTTCTCAACTTCGAGCAGATCGGAAAGTTTATTAGTTTGTTTCTTTAAAACATCCAGAAGGCGCGCTTCTAATTCACGCTTATTTTTTAAACGGATTTCAATATCAACATACTCCTCGGTGACATCATCCCCTTGGAGATGTTCTTCTTTCAACTTTCCAACCTGGCGTAACTTTTCCAGAGTGGGTTGAAACATTTTTTCCGGAACTCGTAGCGACAAGGTCCCCGAAAGCTTTTGATAATTGTCTTCTTGGCTACTTGAATTAGAAACATATCCCCCCGCCTCTTTGACAATCTTTTCAACCTTTTCGACCGCTTCTTTGAATTGCGGAACTTCGACTCGGAGATCCGCAGTATAGATGATTCGACGATCAGGCATCATTTCCGAAGTTGAGGAATCAGCACTCATCGGTGCTGCCATTTTGGCAAACCCCTGCATCTCACGCGGAGCCGAAGCTCCCGCCGGAACCTGATAGGATTCGGACTGCATGATAGGAAAAGGTTCAGAGCCTTTACGTTGACAAGCCAGCGTGAGAATGAAGATGGAAAATAGATAGACCAGTGCTTTTTTCGATTTCACAGCCCCCTCCATATCGAATGGTAAAATACTCCGCTATTTTTGCTAAATAAAAATCAGGTGGGAAGTATAACGACTAAAGTAAAAAGATGCGATATTTTTTATCTTTAAGACCAATGCTCAAAGGCGAGCGACTCATGAGTATCTTGTGAAAGAAGATATTCTGCACTCCCCGTGCGTATATCATTTCGTATCACTTCATAGATCGCCTTCTGCAAATCCAGCTCAACATCAATAAAGGGGGCGCGTAATCCGTACCGCAGCGCGACTTGATACGCCGCATTAGTCAAATCGGCCAAAAAATCGTCTGGCTCTACCTCAAAGCGAACATGGATTCCCGTCATGCCTTACCTCCTTGTTGAATTTTACCGATCCTAAAATTTTAACCGAATCTTTAAAATCTACAACCTAGTTTAGAAGAGTTAGGAGGTTTTTTTTGATTAAAAATTATTTTTCGATCCCTTCTTTGCCACTAATGCAATATTTAAGCCTTTTTCGACCCAGCAGAAAATGTTAGGCACGCATGATGCATGAGTTGCTCGAGTTTCTAAAAACACTTCATACCCCCGAAGGGATCGAAAATCTCGTTCGCACAGGGGGGCTCACTGTCCTTACGATCATCGTCTTTGCCGAAACCGGTCTTTTGCTTGGATTTTTTCTACCTGGAGATTCGCTGCTCGTCACCGCAGGGGTATTGTCATCACGAGCGATTAATGGAGACCAACCGATTCTCAATATCTATTCCCTAAATGCGATCCTCATGACCGCCGCCGTTGTGGGCGATCAGGTCGGCTATTTTTTAGGAAGAAAAACGGGGCCCAAAATCTTCGACAAACCGGACAATCGATTTTTTAAAAAGAAATATGCGGTCGAGGCCCACAAATTTTACGAAAAACATGGGGGTATCGCGATTTTGCTCGCTCGGTTCATCCCCATTTTAAGGACCTTCGTCCCCTTCATCGCCGGCGTAGCTATGATGTCTTATCGAAGGTTTTTTGCCTTTAATATCATCGGCGGCGTGCTGTGGGTTTTGTCGATGACCATGTTGGGATATTTTATTGGCCGTTCTGCGTGGGGAGAAAAACTTCATTTGGTGATTTCTATCGTGATCTTTATTTCAATACTCCCGATGATTCTTGGAATTCTAAAGCGTCTATTGAGTCAAAGGAAATTGAAATCGACTTAACTAGTTTCGATCCACCAACAACAATTTTACCGGCAACGCCCCATTCATTAACTCCACCTCCCGATCCGTTTTTAATTTCAATAGATGAATCGGCGCTGTACGTGGAACCAGCAAAGCAATCTTCCAACCAGAAAAATGCTTTTGGATATGTTCCCCCACTTCTCGATACAGTTTTTGGATCACCCCTGCTCCGATCCGCTCACCGTAAGGAAGATTCGCGACAAGCAAACCACTCGGTGCGGGGGGAACCGATTCTTGAAACGGATTCACGGAAAACTGTAGATACTTCTCCACTCTTGCACGCAAGGCGGAGGCACGCGCTACTTCGACATATTTTGGATGGATATCCGAAGCATAGATCGGAGCCGATAACTCCGACTTTTTCGCCGCTCGCAATTGATCCGAAACGCGACGCCACAACGCCCGATCAAAACCGGCCAGATGTTCCAACGCAAAATCATCTTTACCCCGATGAATGAGCGGAGCCTTATGGAGGGCAATATATGCCGCTTCAATCACGATCGTTCCGGACCCACACATCGGATCGAGCAGTGGTTCATCCCCGGTGTAACCAGCCAACAATAAAATTGAAGCGGCCAACGTCTCTTTCAAAACCGCTGGATGGCCGGTCATCCTCCACCCGCGCTTGTGAAGTGCCCTCCCCGCTGTGTCGATACCGAGCACACAATTTTGATTTCGAATGAACAAGACGATGGAAATAGGGTTATCCGTTTCGGGATCGAACCGAGGAGCCCCCTTTTTAAATGCCCCTTCTTGAATCGATTGAATGACCGCAGAAATGACCTCTTTTTCCCCCAAGTTTTGAGCTTGCGGATCCGTCAGCGCTGTTGTCACTGCAAAGGAGCGTTGAGATCGCAACCAATCAGTCCATACGATCTTCTTCAACTCCGCGTGAAAGGCACCCATATCAGGGGCAGCAAATTCTCCCACCACACGCTGAATGCGGCTAGCCGTGCGCAATAATAAATGCGCACGGTACGCTGTCTCGAGGTCGGCCTGAAACGCTATACCCCGATGTAACCTGCTTTGGTCGTGTACTCGCAGTGAGCTGAGTTCAGCAGCAAGTATTCCGACCGTTTCGTGCGGACATGTCGCAATCCATCGCATATCGCCGTGGTAACATAGATTATTCAGAAAACGAATACCTCAGGACCGCGGAGAAATTATGGTCTCATGCTGGGCTTTATACTTTACAACAGGCTCAAAAAGAGGTCTGGTATGGCCAGGGGTGGCAAAGTGCCACCCTTCATTTATAGAAAGTGAGAGACATATGCAAAAAGGTACAGTGAAGTTCTTCAATACAGACAAAGGGTTTGGTTTCATCACCCCCGAGAGCGGAGGCAAAGACGTATTTGTTCATGCCAACGACTTAAGTGGAGCGACCCTTCAAGAAGGAACGAAGGTAGAGTTCGACGTCGTTGATGGAAAAAAAGGTCCTCAAGCTAGCGGCGTACGCGTCGTTTCTTAAAGAACGAAAAAAATACTATTAATAAATTTTTGATTGCCCATCCGTTGAATCAACGAACGATGGAACTGCAGTTGGAATTTTGATTAGTCAAAAAGGGGGACGTTACTAACAACGTCCCCTTTTTACATTTGGGAGACTGATCCCCATTCGTTTGACAATTTTCTTAATAGTTTCTAAATCATTTTCTCACCCCACAAACAAAGGAGAATCTCATGAAAAAAAATTTTCGATTTCTAATCGCCGGTTGGATTTGCACCATGACTATCCCTTCGATGGCCAGTACGGATCATGCTCAAATGCCCTCCGACCAAACCTCTGCGGAACTAGCACGCATCAAAAGCTTAGCAGGTCGCTGGAAATCAACCACCTCCATGTTTGGCAAACCCAATGAAAAAGTTTTTACCGAGTATGAAGTCACCGCCAACGGCAGCGCCGTGTTGGAGCGGATCTTTCCTGGAACACCTCAAGAAATGATCTCGGTCTATTATGATGATGACAAAGGGAAGCTGGCAATGACTCACTACTGCATCATGCGCAACCGTCCCAACTTAAAGCTGGTTAAGAGCACCAACGACTCCATTGTGATGGATGTGACCAAGGTGGAAGGATTAAAATCTAAAAATGATCCCAGCATGGGGGCAGTGACAATTCAATTTAAAGACAAAGATCACTTTACCTCCACCTGCAGCAGCCGAGGCAAGGGATCGGAAAATCATCCGCCGATGACCATGGAATTTACACGAGTAAAATAACTCATTAAAGTTCTGATTTACATAATTTTCATATCAGGTGCCTGAGAACTCAGGCACCTTTTTTTACCTAGGAATTTCCCCCACTCAAAAACCATCCTTCCCCCGGTATTTTATTCTCTCATTCTCGTGTAATTTATTAAAACAATACTCAAAAGGGGGAAATTTTATGCCACAGCTCTATGAAAATAATGCGGAAGAAATTGTAGAAGTTTCGGAACCAGAAAATTTGCAGCCCTCCCAAATTAAAGCAGACTTAAAAGAGATTGGGAGACTCACTCAACAAACTGCGAACGATGT
>JBGTGJ010000001.1:0-13715 GCA_041746775.1 bacterium | reverse complement strand
TCAGCTCGCCAATTTTTCCATTTCTGTTTCCACTCCTTGATCAATCTTTCCTCAGCCTCGATGAGAGGAAGGGAAATCACCTTAAAAGATTCTGATTTGCGAGACCCTGGTTCCAAAATACAGCAGGTATAAAGAGATGAGACCTCCCGATGGGTGGAGAGTTGAACGGAAGCTCGTCTCCCAATCGCTGCTGACAAAACTGACAATGCTATCGATAAGGGGAGTTCCGAAGGAACCTGAGTGACCTGAGAGATATGATGGATAAATCGCCCAAGACCCGGTGGTAACTTTTCTAAAGGGATCGGGCTTGGTGTTTTTTGGAAATTTAATGGGAGGATTTCAGGCCAGTCCTCCTTCCTTATTTCCTCTTTGTTGGTTTTGTAGGTTTTGTACGGGGGGGAAGAGGATAAAAATGTATGGGTGTCTGCCTCGGTGAGGGCTGGTGTCTCTTGGATTAATTGATCCAAGACTTCCTTAGTCCCACCCAGGTCTTTCCATTCCGAAATATCTTTCCCACTGGGAAGCTGAACAATTTTGATTTCTGCTGCGATACCCCAGAGCTTCCTCGCAACATCATTCCCATGATTCTTCCCCGTCTCATCCTGATCGGGGATGATGACGATTGATTTGTCTCTTAACCATTCGGAATACTCCTCTTTCCACTTACCGGCTCCCATCGGGTTACAAGTAGCAGGCAAACCAAAACCCCATAACGTCTCCACATCCTTTTCCCCCTCAACAATATAAACAATTTCAGAATTTAATATTTGGGGAAGTTTGTAGAGAACGGGATTGGTCCCATTCAGGCCAGGAATCCATTCACCATTTTCATAACGAAATTGTCGGAACGTTTTGGGGATATATCGTCTTACTTGAAGGACCGATTTCCCGTTCTGATCTTCATAAGTGTAGCGAACGATCTCTTGAAGAGGAGAATGTTTTTCTATTCGATCATTTTCCTTTGGCGCTTCTACTCCCAAAAGTTTGGCGAGTTGAGATGCATTTCCCGATCTGTCACAGCCGTGGCATTTCCAAAGTCCATCTTCGATATTGCAAGAAAAAGAAGGATGCCGATCCTCATGCAATGGGCACAGTCCGGTTGCTTGCACCGAACCATGGATCCTGAACTTTAAAATATTCGCTTTGAAAAAATCAGCGTAGCTCAAATCTTTGATCCTTTTCTAACAAAGATCTTTTAGTTCTGGGAATTCGATGCGAGAACCGGTGAAATAGGGTTGGAATAAACTTCGTAAAATCTGCAGGCGTCTAATAAATCTGAAAAAGAAACGCTGGTAGCTGTAGCAATTCTTCTTAAATGTTTGATTCTCATCTCTTCTATTAACTGATCTCTCTCCCATCTAGAGATGCTAGAAAAATGAACACCAACAACCTTGGCAAGATCGGTCTGGGAGAGTTTTGCTCGATGTCTGAGCGTCCTGATGAGCTCCCCCATCGTTAAGATTTTAGCTGTCATGATTCTAGGCCATATATTTGTGCAGAATCGTTCTGTCAACGGTAAAACCGTTAAAAATAAAGAAAATACGCCATATTCTTTTCTATTATGATAATGAAATAATGATAAAATTTCTCATGGAGACAATAAACTATTGCATTCATGACGTACTTTCGCTATGGACGACGCAAAATGTTAAACACCGCGTCAAAAACTTTAAATCAACGCCTTAAAGAATTTCGAAAACAGGAGGGCCTTTCTCAGCGAGAGATGGGTAAACTCATCGGAGTTAACCAGGCTACTTATTCCGCAATGGAGCGGGGAAAAAGTGCAATCCTGCACACCTACCTCCCCAAGTTTGCTGAAATCTTCAAAGTTCAAATCTGGGAATTCTTCTCAACCCCGCAAGAAATCGGGCTTCTAGAGGGGGAGGATAAAGAAGTTTTTGAAATGTGGAAGCGGTTGACTAGGGGAGATAAATACCTGGTCAAGCAGATGGTTCGGGCACTAATGGATCGTATTAACCTTGAAGCGGCGCGTCAGCATGATTTGATGGGGTCGGAAACGATTTCCAGTTTAAATGATTTAAATGAAGCGAACTGAGGTAAGGCAAGAGCCCCTAAGGGGATTCTCCCCCCTGCAAAAACCTCTTCCCTAAAATTCCCAAGAGAACCTTCGGCAGATTTCTAAAATCGTTGGCTTGATAAAATTCTGTATATACATCGGCAACTGCCTCGGTCCCGGGGCCCACCCCAATACCGATCACCTTGATTCCACGCGCTTCCATTTCTTTGACATAAAACTTGGTACTCTCCACTCCTTGACCGTCGGTGATTACTACGACCGTTTTTTCATCGGCATCCCGTGCCTTGTGGAGGTCTTCGGCGAGTTTCAATCCTTCCAAGTCATTCGTCCCCCCTCCACCGGATGTCTCCAATTCTCCCATCAAGGAATCTCGTTCTACTTCGGTGTTGGGCCTTTCATGGAAATCTTTGTGCACATCCGCCGTATCGGCAAAACCAACTACCGCATGCTCCGTCTTCAGTTGTTCGAGAACATGTTGAAAGAGTGCGACGGCTTGAAGTGCATACTGCTGATTTTCCCCCTTCATCGAACCTGATTCATCGACGACGAGGACGAATTGATGCGAACGTTGCGTTGGAATCTTTTTGCTCAGAAAGAGTTTGAAGTCATCTTCGCTGATAATCCCAACACTTTGCCGAATGATCATCTCGACTGCCTTATGCACATCTAAACGGGTCCCTGAGGTTTTATGAGGTTTACCCCATTCAAAATCGGTGTCGAGTTGTAGGATTTGTCGCAACGCCTCCGCTGTCTCTCGCGCCACCGACTCGATTGGATCGAAATATTTTCGATGCGGATGTTTATCGTAAAACTCATCCGTCTGGCGTTTTCGCTCGGCACGGTCCTTCATAATGTCGGCGTAAGTCTTTTGATCGTAAGGACGGAAACTCGATTCTTGGTATTGCCCTCCCTTTCCTCCTTTGCCCGGAGCACCTGGCTTTCCCGCACCTACAGCCTCCGCCTCTTTTTGTTCTCCCCGCTTGCGCGCCTTATCAATCTCATTTCTTCGATGGGGTGGAATGGTCTGCGGCTCCAATTTATCCGCCATCTGTCCGGCACGTTCTTCGAGAAGTTTTTTCGCCTTGTCGCTTAAGTCTTCTCGATCAATCGATCGACTTCCACCTCTTCCTTTGCCTGTTCCTTTTCCCGGTTCCCCTTCCCCTTGCTCTTCTCCTTGCTCAAGTTGTTTCTCGATCTCTTCCAACGAACGCTTATAAAACTCTTCATAGGTCGGAAGGATATCCTTCTTGATCCGCTCGTAGACCAGATCCTGCTTGGCGATGACTTCCCGCTCACGAGGATGATAAAGATGAGGGAGTGTCTTCCAAATATCCTTAGCCACTGGCACCAATTTCTCCAATGCGGCTCGAACTTCTGGATCTGCAACTCTTTCCGTGAGTCTACCATTCGCCCAAAAGTCGATGAACCCCATCGCGAATTGTTCGTGAGGATAAGCCCCTAGCGGTTTAATTTCTCCATGTTCTTCCGCCTCTCGAATCTTGGCGGCATCAGGAAAAAATCTTTTATAAAGAGATTTGAAATTTACCTTCGCTCCGGGGAGACGTTGCAGTTCGTAATCGTTGACGCGCGGATCTTCGATGCAGTTTGCCAAGAGGTGTCGGGATTTTTTTTCAAAGAAAAATTTATCCCCCAATCGACTGATCGCCCCATGTCCCCCCTCATGCAGTGCAACAGCAGAGATCTCACCGGGAGTCAGCCCCTCTTTGAGAATTTTAATCGGATTAACATACATCACCCCACGATCCATATCGAGGGCCGCAATGTCGACCTCACCAGAGGTATCGACTTCGACTCGAACCCTGCGATGCGCGGCGAGTGATCCCAGGTTTTCGAGTGTACCGCCGTGTTCTTTCATGAATTGATCGATGATTTTTTGGATCTCTCGTGTCGCCGCTTCTGCTTGCGTCTTCGCCTCGGACATCTCTCGTTCACTAAGTTCTCCCCCTTCTCCCGGTCGACGGGTATCGCCAGGCGGACGGCGCCCATAGACGGTGTTGAGCACCGGGCGCTGAGCTGTAGGGCGAGCCATGTTTAAAGTTTTGGAAGCAAAACGAGATGGCGCCAACCTTCGACCCGCTTGGAAAGGAACGGTGACCCCACCAGGTTTTGGAGAAGTGGGTGGCAACGGCTGAACTCCAACACTGCCCATCGCACGAGAGATCCCTTCACTAATCCCCGCACCGATCGAAGGAAACATCGTCGGCATCACCCAACCCAACCCCATCAGTCGGTGCAACTCGGAGGAAACAATCGTTTCTAATTCCTGCGGCTGAAATTGATCCCTCACCACGATCTTGCGGAATTTATTTTCAAGTGCAGGAGAATGGTGCCTACGCCCCCCCTGCATCTCGGCCGGATTCTGTGTAAAGACGATGCGGAAATTTTTGTGCGCTTTGATAGGAACCTTCGCCCCGTTCTCTGTCACCATCAACATTCGTTCATCATCAAAGAGGGAGTTGAGTCGCTCAAGCACATCCGCGCGAATCAAATTCGCTTCATTGAGAACTAAGATCGCTCCCTTCTCCAATGCTTCGAGGACATATCCTTTTTGGAAAATCAAATTTCCTTTATCATCAATCGTCGGCATCCCCACCATCTCCGCCGCACTCGCCTCTGGATCGCCAGTGACTTCAACGACTTGTTGTCTAAGTAATTTTCCAATCCATTTAGGAGCGGAGGATTTTGAAACACTAGGAGGCCCTTCGATCAGGACATTGTCCCCTCGCATGAGAGAATCAAGAATTTTTGCGGCGTATTTGAGAGTAGTAGGAACGGGAACAAGATCTTCCCATCCACTGGAGACTTCGACAAAATTCCCGCGATTATCTTTTTGATATTCTTCCTTGAGTCTTGCTCGATGGGCTTCAATTCTCTGATCAAATTCCCCCTTAGTCGTAGGAATATTCAAGAAAGGCTCGACTGCCTGACTCCCCCGCGGAACCGCATTCTCCAACGCCTGAAGAACCAACTTATATTTCTCCAGACCAAGCCCATCCAAAACTTCCGCTTCGAAGGCACGCATGAAAACTTTCATCCCCTCCTGTGTCAAAGTAGGCTGTTCTCCTCTCAAGCCGCGCCATAAATTCTTTCCAGTTTGTTTCGCACTCTGCTCCGCCTCCGCAACCCGCCTTGCCACCCGCATCATCGTCCGCGGCGTCACGACACCTTCGCGACCAATTGCCTTATCGAGGGCATGGAGGATTTGCGGAATAAAAATGATGGAAGGTTCAGAGAGGGGAATCCGAATTTCACCCTCGCCCCCCGAGGGAGAGGGCCGGGGAGAGGGGGTCCCCGCTTCCGTTCCCTCTGCTATTCGCGATTCGATATTCGATGTTCGAAATTCGTCCCTAAGAATTGCTTGTTGTTCTTCGACAGTAAATTTCCTCAAACCAACTTTAAGCCACCGATCCCCAAAACTCTTTTCCAACGGCTTCCGCTCTGCAAAGCTCACCGGATTACCAGCAGCAAAGAGTCGAAAATTCGGATGCACCTTAATCTCTTTCGTCTTCCCACCGATCTTAACCCACACCGTCCCACGCTTGAGATTTTGCACGAGATCATTCTGCGCCACGAGAAAACTTGGATTCGCCAAATTCAACTCATCCCATAACACCCAACCACCATACCGGATCGCATCAAGCATCTTCCCTTCCTTCAAAGCGATGCGGCGTTCTTTCTTCCCATCAGAATTGGTGACAACATCGACTTCGAAATGTCCATAGAGTTGAGCATTGTCGGTCTCTTTGCCGAAGTTGATTCGGTAGAGCGGTGTGCCGGCGAGATTAGCGAGGTAGCGGAGGATTTTATTTTTCCCGACTCCTGTCGTTCCCATCAGATAAACAGGATTGTTGGAGAGGATCCCGGCGATCAATCCGCGCATCGCTTCTACCGTTGGGCCGATCATCGTCATTCGCTCGGGCGGAGGAATAAATTTACGTAGCTCTTCGAGTTTTTCGGCGGAGATTGGTTGGCCGGTGGAGTCGATGCGGTTCCAGGTAGGAAGGTTGCCTGCAAGTTGGTTGACCGATTCTGCTTTTGATTGGTCTTCTGTAACTTTCGGTCGGTGCACTTCTTCTTGAATAATTCTGATCGTTTCTTTCCCCTTCGAAACAATCTCGTTATCCCATCCTGGGGAAAGTCGGTCTAAGATTTCAGCTGCACACCTTTGCACAAATGAATCATCGTCCTTTAACAACTCTTTGAGGAAAGGAATTGTTGAGGAGTTAGCCAACTTTCTTATGGCTTTGATAGCCTGCCTTTTTATAGCATCCTTTTGGGTTAAAGGACCTTTTTTTATTGCAGCTATCAAAGCAGGTAGGGCTGCAGGGTCACCTAACTCCCCTAAAGCAATAGCCGCCTCCTCTTGTGCAAACGAAAAATTATTTTTTAATTCAGCCTCAAGAGCGGGCCGAGCCGCGAAATCACCTAACTTTCCTAACGCAGTGGCAGCCAGCCCTTGTGTAATTGGGCTTTTTTTCTTTAATAACTCCTCAAATGCAGGACGGGCGGCAATATCACCTAACTCAACTAAAGCCTCGATGACTGTCTTATAAACGCTTGGATTGATTGGCAATTTTAACATAGCCTCGAGCGCAGGACGGGCGGCGCGGTCACCTAATTTCCCCAAGGCTAATGCAGCATCTTCTTGTATAGCTGGGTGGCTTTCTTTTAGCATTGTCATTTCAATAACGGAACGAGCGGCGGGGTCGTCTAATTTGCTTAATGCAATGGCAGCTTTCAAACGTATCCACGGATCAGAATCCTTTAAGTTTGCCTCAAGAACGGTACGCGGGAGGGAGTCATCAGATTTTTCTAAAACTTTTGTAATTTTGGGATTTTTTAATTCTGTTTCAGGGATGGATTGGTTGTTTTCTTTCAACTCTTTCAATCCCTCAGCAGCTTTCTTTCTCACTTCTGGGTTAAGATTCTGTGTCATCGTTTCGAGTATAGGCTGGCCGGCCTTAAGCTTATTGCCTCCAATCCAATCGATTTGCTTAAATAGGTCCCAACCTAATTGTTGCAGTATATTATTTAATTCTTCTAGAGTTGCCTCTTTATAAAGCCGCGCCAACCAAATATCTAAGGCCATCTGATCTTCAGCTGCCACTGAAGTTATCAACGTAGAAAGATTCCACACCTTTTCTTTCCCCAAATACCTTCGCACTTTTTCTCGAAGTGCTTGGATTTCTGCCCCCTCTCCTTGCACCCCCTCCCACCGCGGCAACGCATCCAACAACTTCTGCAACTCGACCGCCTTCTCCCCGTGCGACTGTGCTTGGGTGCGTTGGAGCTCTTCTTGGAGAATGCGAAGGGATTCTTTTCCCTTTGCGATAGTCTCATGATCCCAGCCTGGAGATACTTTATCCAAGGCATTGGCAATGCTCGCTGTGAGGCTTGGTGAAGTGTCTTGTTGTTTAGCTAGTTGTTCAGTCAATAATGCTTCTAAGACAGGTCGGCTGGCAGGGTCACCTAATTGACCTAGGGCATCAATAAGAATTTCTTTTTCTTCGATACTAGAGGATCTAGCTAACTTAGCTTCTAAAGCGGCGCGAGATGCCGGACCGCCTAATCGAACTAATGCTTTGGCAGCAATTTTTTGGTCGTTATGATAATTTAAATGTAGCTCTAAAGTTGGTCGGTCCAGAGGCCCTAAGAAAAGCAAGGCCCGATTGATTTCATCTTTATGGTATGCCGAATTACCCACTCTCTTCGCTTTTGCTTCTATAGCAGGCCGGGCGGATGGGTCGCCTAATAGCCCCAAGGCTTCTATTGCTTTTATTTCCACATGCACGTCGGGATCATTTAACTTTGCTTCCAAGGCTGCGCGAGCAGCAGGGTCTCCCAACTCACCTAAAGCCATAGCGACACCCATTCTTACATTACCGCTTGGATCATTAAGCTTGGCTTCTAATGCGGATCGAGCAGCGGGATCTCCTAATCGGCCCAAAGCGATATCAGCATCAAAGTGTATACTGATATTGGAGTCATTTAATTTGGCCTCAAGAATTACCCTTCCATGGACGGGTTTATAATGGCTAATCCACTCTATTATTTGTTTTTCATTGAACCCCAATTGTTGGAATAAACCATTGAGTTCATCGACACTCGCTTCTTTAAAATTCCTTCCCAACCAAAACTCTAATCCTAACCCTTGTTCTTTTGCGATCAATTCGTAAATCTTTTTAAGATTAGGAACTCCTTCTTTGGTCAATTCCGCATCCAAATGTCTTCGAATTTTTTCTCCAAGCGCTTGTGTCTCCGCCCCCTCTCCTTGCTTCCCCTCCCACCGCGGCAACGCATCCAGCAACTTCTGCAACTCCACCACCTTCGCCCCCTGCGACTGGGCTTGGGTGCGCTGGGTTTCTTCGGCGATGATGCGGGAGAGGGTGGAGTGTTGGTTGCGGAGGTGTTGGTCCCAGTTAGGAATGATATTGTCTAATGCCTTGGCAGCACTCTTGCGGACATTTGGTTGTTCATCTTTCAACAGCAGGCGGAGATCATTCACTGCTTCCTTTGCTTCCAACTTGCCCAGGGCCTCGGCGGCGCTCATACGCAATTCTGGATAGTCATGTTTCAAAAGAGGAATGAGACTCCTTACAGCTTCCTTGGCTCCCAGTTCACCCAACGCCTTGGCGGCACGATCCTGCACATAGGACTCCTTATCTTTTAACAGAGTAAGAAGATCATTCACCGCTTCCTTCGCACCTAAATCACCTAGGGCCTTGGCGGCGCTCATTCGCATTCCTGTATTCTCATGTGTCAGCAGGAGACGGAGATCGTTCACCGCTTCCTTCGCTCCCAAATTAACTAGGGCGGTGATGGCGATGCTATATGCAGACTTGTCTTTTAACAAAAGACGAAGATCAGTTACCGCTTCTTTGGCTCCCAATTCACTCAGCGCCTCGGCGGCTGCCCTAACCAACCCTGAATCCTCATGTGTCAACAGGAGACGGAGATCATTCACCGCTTCCTTCGCTTCCAGTTTAACTAGGTACCTGATATAGCCAGTGCATACCACTGGGTCCTTTTTTGACAGAGAACGAAGATAACTAAGGTTGATCTCCATTTTGACGCCCATCTTATCCAGGGCTAGAGCAGCGTACCCATTCACACCTACGGTAGCATCTTCCAATAGGAGAAGAAGATCATTCACCGCTTCTTTCGCCCCCAAATTACCCAGAGCCTCAGCGGCGCTCATTCGCAAACCTGGATACTCATGTTTCAAAAGCAGCCGGAGATCACTCGCCGCTTCCTTGGCTCCCAATTTACCCAGCGCCTCGGCAGCACTTTTTCGATCAATTTCGCCCTTCCCATGTTTCAATAGGAAAAGTAGATCACTCACCGACTCTTTGGCCCCCAGTCCACTTAGCGCCTCGGCAGCGCTAGATCGCACAAATGGGTCCTCGTCTCTCAAAATGAGACGTAGATCACCTATCGCTTCCTTAGCCCCCAACTTACCTAGGGCCTTAGCGGCGCTACTACGCAAGTTTGGATCTTTTAAACCAACCCTTCGAAACCATTCTACTTCCGCTTTCGGATGATAGGTTCCAATCCAATCAAGGATTGTGTTTTCGTTCCAATTCAACGTAATGAAAACCGTGTTCAACTCTTCGGCTGTTGCGTTTTGCATTAACTTTCCTAACCATAAATCAACACCCATCTCATCTTCAGCCGCCAATGCTCGATAAATCTCGGCAAGCCCTCCCACCTTCTCCTTCGCCAAATGCCGACTCACTCTTTCGCGCCAAGTAGAAATTTGAGGAGGCTCTTGAGCACCAATCGCCAACGCTTTCCCCTTCACCCCTTCCCGCAACTTCTGCATCACTGGCTCCATCTTCTCTCGAACCGTTTCATTCACCGTTCGCCCGCTGTAAACTAACTCTGCTCCCATCATCAGCGCCTCGTGTGGACTCAACCCAGGAATTTTCCCCATCGTCGCCACAATTCCACCCCAGCGTTGCAGATCGCGCAGAGTGACGGTCTCCCCTTCTGGTTTTAAAACTTTTTGTGCTTCGATGTGGAGATCGACCATCTCCTTCGCAACACCAGCGAGTTCGGGTTGTGTCTTGCTGATGATCTCAACCAACTCTTCTGGTTTAAAATCATCTCGCACCACAATTTTGCGGAATTTATTTTCCAGCGCTGGTGAATGTTGTCGTCGTCCACCTTGCATCTCGGCAGGATTTTGTGTGAAGACGATGCGGAAATTTTTGTGGGCTTTGATGGGAATCTTTGCGCCGTTCTCTGTCACCATCAACATTCGTTCATCATCAAAGACGGAATTTAATCTTTCGAGGACATCAGCGCGAATCAGATTCGCTTCGTTGAGAACAAGAATCGCTCCTTTTTCCAGAGCTTCGAGAACATACCCTTTTTGAAACACCAAATTCCCATGCTCATCAATCGTCGGCATCCCCACCATCTCGGCGGCACTCGCATCCGGATCGCCGGTGACCTCGATCACTTGTTGCTTGAGTAATTTTCCAATCCACTTCGGAGCTGCAGATTTTGAAATGGCGGGGGCCCCTTCGATGAGGACATTATCTCCGCGCAGGAAGGAGTCGAGAATCTTTGCGGCATATTTGAGAGTGGTGGGCACGGGGATGAGATCTTCCCAACCACTAGAGGCTTCGACGAAATTTCCTCGATCGTCTTTTTGATATTTTTCTATAAGTTTGGCTCGGTAAGCCTCGATCCGTTGATCATATTCCGACTTGGTTGTGGGAATATTGAGGAACGGCTCGATCGCTTGCTCACCGCGCGGGATGGCATTTTCTAAAGCTTGAAGAACGGTTTTGTATTTTTCAGCATTAAGTCCATCGAGGACTTCGGCTTCGAACGCTTGTAAGAAAACTTTCATGCCACTTTCGGTAAGTTGTGGCTGCGCGGAATCACCCTGCCATAATGTTTCTCCTTGCGATTCTTTTTCTGCAACCCTTCGCGCGACACGCATCATCGTTCTCGGTGTGACGACCCCTTCACGACCTATTGCTTTATCCAATGCATGCAAGATTTGTGGAATATAGATGATCGAAGGTTCGGAAAGAGGCGATGTTCGATGTTCGATATTCGATGTTCGAAATTCGTCCCTAAGAATCGCTTGCTGTTCTTCGACCGTAAACTTCCTTACTCCCACTTTAAGCCACCGATCTCCAAAACTCCGCTCCAACGGTTTGCGCTCAGCGAAACTTACTGGATTGCCGGTTGCAAAAAGTCGGAAGTTTGGATGCACCGGTACCTCCACCGTCTTTCCTCCCAACTTCACCCACACCGTCCCGCGTTTGAGATTTTGCACGAGATCATTCTGCGCGACTAAGAAACTTGGGTTGGCGAGATTCACCTCATCCCACAACACCCAACCGCCGAAGCGGATTGCATCGAGCATCTTCCCTTCTTTCAAAACAATGCGGCGCTCTTTTTTTCCTTCCGCGTTGGTCACGACATCCACTTCGAAGTGACCATAGAGTTGCGAATGATCCGTCTCTTTTCCAAATTGGATTCGATACAAAGGAGTGCCGGCAAGATTGGCGAGGTAGCGGAGAATCATATTCTTCCCAACTCCCGTCGTTCCCATCAAATAGACTGGATTGTTGGAAAGGATTCCAGCGATCAAACCCCGCATCGCTTCGACGGTGGGGCCGACCATGGTCATTCTTTCTGGATCGGGGATGAATTTGCGTAGCTCTTCGACAAGTTTTGAATTGAGTGGTTTCCCGGAAGAATCTTTGCTATTCCAAGCAGGAAGAGTGCTGGCAAGTTGGTCGATTTGAGTAGCTTTTGTTTTTTGCGCAACGTCGTAAGCCTTGTGGACCTCTTCGTCGACCAGCTGCAAAATTTGTTTGCCTTTTAAAGTTACATCTCGATCCCAACTTGGATCGAGTTCATCTAAGGCCCAAGCATTCGCGGCTGATTTTTCACTTTGATCCCAGCCTGGGTAGGATTCATCTAGCGACATCGCGTCGGCTGATTTTTCGCTCTCATCGATTAATCCTTCTTTCAAAACTTCTTTTACCCCTGGCACCTCCACCTTTAAGCGAGCCAGGGCTCTAGCTATATTCACCCTTATTTCGGGAGACGAAACATTAAAAACTTCAATCAAGGCTTTTTTAATTTTTGGTGAATTAATTTCTAATTGAAGAATAATATGTGGAATCAATTCTGTAACATAATTAAATTCCGGTTTCCCTTTGACGAGGGACATTAAATTGATCAGTGTCGTTTCAACTTTTTCCCCTTTTAATCCACTACTTCCTAAAGCTAAAAGAGCCTCCCGCGTGAAGGCATTTTCAAGACTAAAAAGAGCTCTATTTTCAAAACTCGATGGAATGAGCAACGGTTTCAATAAAACTTCTTCTGCTTCTTCAACATGCAAATTTAATCTGATGAGACTTTTCGCTGCTTCAAATTTGACGCTTTCTTTCCCGTATTTAAAAGTGAGGTGATAAAAGAGAACATTTTTCCCTTTAGGGTCTTCCGGCTTCAAACGTGCGAGCGCTTCAGCTGCGGCAATTTTTGCTTCTGGTAGAAAATCTCCATCGACGATCCCAGTTAATTCTTGAAGGATTTCTGGTTTATTAATCTTCAGTTCACTAATTCCAAAGATAACTGTCTTCAGGCAGTCGTTAGCTGATCCTATACCTATTACGGGTCGTTCCAATAATTTTTCGAAACGTTCCCCACGGACCTTAAAAAATAAAAGCACCCGGATCATTGAGTTAAGTTTGGAAGGATCCCAGGTTTTTTCCGCCGTTTCTAATAAGGCATTTTCAATTTCGGGAGACTTGAATTTAGAATCAATTAGCCACAAATGATCTGCGATCACACGGGTAAGATCCGTAGTTCTTAAGATCTCTAACAGCCGATCATGTCCTCCCCGTATTTCATTATTAATAATCCATTTGGCTTGCTCCTCAGGCCCTATCCCCGTCTTTTCTAAAAAAGCTTCAATCTCTTCTTTACTGGCATTTCGATAAATTCTTCCAAACCATAACCAAGGATCAACCCCTTGATCTCGAGCAAGAATTTGCAAAATCTCGATCTCATTCTTCACTTGACCTTGATCCAAAAGCCGCGCCACTTTTTCGCGGATTGCTTGGATTTCGGGAGACTCTTTCGCAGCAGCTTGTCCACCCCACTGCGGCAAATACGCCAACAACTTCGCAATCTGCTCCGCCTTGTCTCCTTGGGCGGTGGCGTGGGTGCGTTGGAGTTCTTCGGGGATGATGCGGAAAAGATCTTTACCTTGTAAAGTGATGGATTGATCCCAGCCGGGAGATATTTTGTTTAAAGCGGAGATAATTTCATCACGAATCTTTAAACCAGGTTCGTCCTCTTCAGTCGCCAATAAATTCCTAAAATCTGCGGCTAACTCAGGTCCTCCCAGCTTGCTTAATACTTTAACGACACTATAACGTAGAAATTGATTTTCATGTTGTAACAAATTCCTAAGCGCGGGAACCGCTTCTTTCGCTCCTAATTCATCCAAAGCTTCGACAGCCATTCTTAGTAAGTCGGACTGTTTTTCATTTAAAAGATTGATGAGAGCAGGCACCCCTTGTTTTTTTGCAATCTTAACTAATGCTTTGGCGCCTGTTATCTCCAAATGATACTTCACCCCCAACATTTCTTTGAGATGGGGAATCGCCTCTTTCACTCC